>JANMJR010000137.1:0-32990 GCA_031371465.1 Pseudomonadota bacterium | reverse complement strand
CATCGCCGAGCAATCGGCTAAGTTGTTCGACGGCTTTGGCATAGGCGCCCTCCATGACCGCGAGCTCGGCCGACGAAAGCGCGCTCACCACATGCCCCGCCAGGGCGGCTTTATCTTCGGGCATGCCGACGCCGATTTTTAGGCGCTGCATGGTATCGGTCTGGAACGCCTGGTGCACCGAATGCACGCCATTGTGACCGCCGTCGCCGCCGCCTGCGCGCACGCGTATGCGGCCGGGAGGCAGTTGAATATCATCGTGCACCAGGACGCATTCCTCCGGTTCAAACCCGAGCTGGTTGGCCCATTGTTGAACAACCGCGCCACTGTTATTCATATTGGTGAGCGGTTTGATGAGGTGTACCGTCCGATCCGGCCGCTCGATTTTTGCAACCGCGCCAAGGTCGCTTTGTTGCCACGTCACGCCCTTCGCCTGAGCGAACGCCTCTAACGCGTGGAAACCGACGTTGTGCCGCGTGTGGCGAAATTGTTCGCCGGCGTTGCCTAAGCCGATGATGGCGCGAATCGGTTTGGTTTGCGCCGCATCGTCCGGTTTGGCTTGAGCCGTTGGCGGCGTAACAATTGTTGCCGTAACGCGGGGTTGTTTGTTGGCTCTTTGTTCAGCGCGGGTTTCATTCGAAAAAATTCCAATGACGTCCACCAAGCGTTCCTGCCGGTGGGTGCCTTTCAGCAACACCAGATCGCCGGGCTGCAACAAATCGTGCAGGTAATCGCGCGCCGCTTCCACGGAATAAAATGCCTGCAGCGCCCCGTCGTCCGGATGGCGTTTCGCCTTCAGGCATTTCGTCGCCTGGGGGCCGATGAAAATGACGTGATCGGCAACTTCGAGCGCCTCTGTCGCGACGGACGTGTAGGCGCGTTGCCGCATCACCGAGCCGGAACGTTTGGAATTGCCTTCGTAGTCGGAAATGCTGCCGACAATCGCGATCTTGCGTTGCGCCGTCGCCTCGCGCAGGAATTGCAGCGCGGGCGAAATGGTCCACAGCGGCGCTTTCAAATCGTCGCGAATAAACGTAACGCCATTCGGCAGTTCCACCGGACTGAGGCGTGCCTCGAAGGGCGGCGTCTCCTTCACCGCCTCGGCGATGGTTAGCAGGGGCATATCCAGCGCGATGCCGACCGCAAACGCGGCGAGGACGCTGTGTACCCAGTGCTCGCCACAGAGTTGAGTTTGTACCGCGACGGATTGACCGTCATGAATAAGCGTAAAGGACAAACGTGTCGGCCAACTGCCGCGCACGTTCTCCGCGCGCACGTCGGCATCGGCGGCCAAGCCATAGGTAATCACGCGGCCGACGCAGCGTTTGCGCATCGCCAGCACACGGGCATCGTCCGCGTTGAGCACGGCGACGCCATTTTTCGGCAATACCTCGATCAGTTCGCCTTTCGCCTCGGCGATGGCATCTTCCGAACCAAACGCGCTGATGTGATCGCTGCCGACGTTGGTCACGACACCGATAAGCGGGCTGACTAAACCTAATGGAATTGAGAAATCAATCCGCGTACCATGGTAGCCGGCGGGGCTGACTTCCATCACGCAACACTGCCCGCCGCCGGGGCGCATCGAGAACAGCGACTTAGCAATTTCCGGCGGTTGATTATCGTTGCCAGGGTTTCTGTGAACCTTATATTTTTTCGCCAGAACCGCCGAGATAAGTTCCTTAGTGGTCGATTTTCCGCAACTTCCGGTGACACCGATGAATACCACCCCCGACAGCGCCCGCCGGTAAAGGAGCGCAGTGTGCCGGAAAAAGTCACCAGAGAAAAATGCGTCGCGGCGCCATTCCCAGGCGCGCTGTAGGCGATGAACGAGTGCGCGCATGCGCGCACCGGGTTGGCGAGGCGTTGAACCGTTCACGCGGGAAGCTGGAGTTTTTGATTCAAGATCAATTCAAACGCCAGCGCGATTGACGACTGGCGAGAGGGTTGGCGCGTCATTCGAGTCTCCGTCATTAGAAACGAAAGTTGAGCAAAATGATAATGCTGCCAGAGTGTAAGCGCGACAGCTTGACGAACGCAAGCGGCGTGTCCGACGCTCTGGGATTGCGTTTGTATCGGCGCAATCAATTCGCCGTGCGCATCCGAGCCAGGTAAAATTTCAATTTGTTAACTGTGAGCACTACAACACATACCGCGCCAAATCTTCACTCTTCGACAATTCCTTCAAGCGGCTATCGACATAGGTCGCGTCGATCAACACGCTCTCGGCGCCGCGCTTGCCGGCATCGAAAGAAATTTCCTCAAGCAATTTTTCCATCACGGTATAGAGCCGCCGCGCGCCGATGTTTTCGGTGCGTTCGTTGACCTCAAAGGCGATCTCGGCGAGGCGTTTCACGGCGTCGGGCTTGAATTCGAGTTTGACATTTTCCGTTTGCAGCAGCGCTTCGTACTGCTTGATCAGGCAGGCATCGGTGCTGGTGAGAATCTGCTCGAAATCGGCCACCGATAGGGAGTTTAGCTCGACTCGGATCGGCAGGCGGCCTTGCAATTCGGGAATGAGGTCGCTCGGCTTGGCCAGATGAAACGCGCCGCTGGCGATGAACAACACATGGTCGGTTTTGATCATGCCGTACTTGGTTGAGACCGTGGTGCCTTCGACCAACGGCAACAGATCGCGCTGCACGCCTTGGCGCGAGACATCCGGGCCGCCCATTTCCGAGCGCGAGGCGATCTTGTCGATTTCGTCCAAAAACACGATACCATTTTGTTCGACGTTCTGGATGGCCTGTGCTTTCATCTCTTCGTCGTTGATCAGCTTCATCGCTTCTTCATCGGTGATGAGTTTCATCGCCTCGTCGACTTTGAGTTTGCGTGGCTTCTTGCGCCCGCCGCCCATGTTCTGAAACATGCCTTGAATCTGTTCGGTCAGGTCTTCCATGCCGGGCGGGCCCATGATTTGCATTTGCGCCGGCATGGCGGACACTTCGATCTCGATTTCTTTATCGTTGAGCTTGCCCTCACGCAACATTTTGCGAAATTTCTGCCGCGTATCGGTATGGCTTTTTTCGCCTTCGATTTTTTCGCTATGCTCGTCGTTGGCGTTGAAGCCGAAGTCGCGGGCGGGTGGCAGGAGAATATCCAATATCCGATCTTCCGCTTGATCCTGGGCGCGGTCGCGAACTTTCTTGGTTTCCTGTTCGCGTGTTTGCTTGATCGATGTTTCGACCAGATCACGAATAATGGAATCGACATCTTTGCCGACATAGCCGACTTCGGTAAATTTCGTCGCCTCGACTTTGATGAACGGCGCATTGGCAAGCTTGGCCAAACGCCGCGCGATTTCGGTCTTACCCACGCCCGTCGGCCCGATCATCAGGATATTCTTAGGCGTGATCTCTTGGCGTAGCGGGTCTGGCACCTGTTGCCGACGCCAGCGATTGCGCAACGCAATCGCGACGGCACGCTTGGCTTTATCTTGGCCGATGATGTGTTTGTCCAATTCGTGGACGATTTCTTGCGGGGTCATTTGGCTCATGTTTGTGAGGCGTGAAGAGTGAAAGGTGAAAAGTGAAAGGGGAAAGGCGAGCGCCATTTGTGCTTACGCTCATCAGCTACAAAAATGAACTTTGCAAATATAATTCCCACTAGATGTGTTTACCTTTCACTTTTCACCTTTCACCCTTCACGGGTCATTCAAGAACTTCAATCACGTGGTTCTGATTAGTGTAAATGCAAAGATCGCCGGCGATGACGAGGGCTTTTTTGATGATGTCCGGTGGAGCGAGTTCGGTATTTTCCAACAAAGCTTGCGCTGCCGCTTGGGCATAGGAACCGCCGCTGCCGATGGCGAGCAGGCCCAGTTCCGGTTCGAGGACGTCGCCATTGCCGGTGATGATCAACGAAGTCGTGCGATCGGCGACGATTAGCATCGCTTCCAAGCGCCGCAAGATGCGATCCGTGCGCCAATCTTTCGCCAATTCAACAGCGGAGCGCAACAAGTGACCTTGATGCTTTTCCAATTTGGCTTCGAAGCGCTCGAATAAGGTAAACGCATCGGCCGTCGCGCCCGCGAAACCAGCCAGAACCTTGTCGTGATAAAGCCGCCGTACTTTGCGCGCGGTGGCTTTGACGACCACATTGCCGAGCGTGACTTGGCCGTCGCCGCCCATGGCGACTTTGTCGCCGCGCCGAACGGATACGATGGTGGTGCCGTGAAAACTTTCCATAGATAGTATGTTTGTCCTGTTAGCGGACGCAGGGTAACTGAAATAGTGTGAGGGCGTTGCCTCAGATTTCAAGCTTACGTGGGGCGCTCACAGCAAAAAGAACTTTGCCCGGGCGAGCAGCGCTTTGCGATCCGCGAGCCCGTTAGTTCCGCCGTTGATAATTTTCGTAATGGCTAGGACATCGTCGCGATCGGCGAGGCGATTGAGATTGTGCTCGTTCCAGAACCAGCAGGATGCATCGACCGCCAGCGCCGGATCCGTCGCCAGCAATTGCGCGGCCGCCGTGCTGCTGCTGAAATCGCGGCCGCGCGCGCGGCCATACTTGGTGTAATTTTCACGGCCGGTAATTTGAATCAATCCGCGGCCCTTGAAGCGCATGCCATCGCCCGGCTGCGTGTTGTCCAGGTCAACGCGACCCTCGTAGGCGCGGCCGCTGGCAATTTCTTCCGAGTAAATCAATTCTTTGCTTTCATGCCCAATCTGCGCCAAGAAATGCGCGCGGCGCAGCGGGGTGTTGATGGCATTCTCGTTCATTTTTGCGCTCAGCCCAGGGAAATAACGCGCAATTTTTCCTGAGCTTGCGTGAACATAAATGCCTTGGAGTTTCTTTTCCGTCAGTCCCGGCAGCAAGCCGAGCCGCAACGCCGCCAACGTTCCGCCATTCGCGTCGACTTTTCCGTCGGGCCTGGCGGTGTTGCGCACCCGGCGTTGAAACAGCTCGATCGCGGCGATGGTTGCGGCGCCGCACATGCTGGATTCGGCCAGTGGCCCCAGCGGACTAAGTTGGTAACTATTCAGGTTGAGAAGGATTTGAATGGTCTTGACGTCGCTGGCCGTATTGACCCCACCGCGCCCGACCGATCGTGTGATGCACATCGTTTCCTCCCAATCGTACTGTCGCTGACTAGCGGATCATTTTACTGCAAAACGCGTTGGCTTTTACGTTGATCAAACAGCTATGCCACGCGGCTTATAGAGCTTGCCTGGTGGCAAGGTATGTGCCGTGAGCCAGTATCCACGCGGCCCACAGAGCATCGCTATTTCTGATCGAGGCGAATAGTGGGATCCCACAGTGCTTGATCGGGATGATCCAAGCGGCGCCGGCAGGCCGCGACAAAAAACTGTGTCGGACCGTCGTTCGGCCAGCGCTGCGCAAGTTTTGCGAACCACAGCGCCGCCTCAGCCACCTGTCCGTTGCGATAAATTTCCAATGCATTCGCGAAATCGGAATAGTTTGAATCCGCTTGGGGTGGCGGGCGCTCGCTTACCAGCTCGACAATGTCGAGGGGTTGTGATTTTCCGACCAGTTGAAAGCGCCCCAAGGGTCGCGCGAACAGGTCGCCGACCGAGAGGGCTTCGGCCGTTGCCAGCAACGTGGTGTTGAGGGTTTTGTTGAGGCCTTCGACGCGACTCGCGGTGTTGACGATGTCGCCGACGGCGCGAAATTCTAAATGACCGCCGCGCCTACCCAGGGTGCCGACGGCGACTTCGCCGGCATGTAGTCCGATGCGCGTTTCCAGTTTCGGCCGATCGGCGTGGTCATTGAATTCGTCCAACGCCTCGCGCATGGCGAGGGCGGCGCGACAGGCTTGGCGACGCAAATCGGCGCTCGGCTCGGTCTTTGCCCATAACGCCAACAGCGCATCACCGCGCAGGTCAGCAATGGTTCCGCCATATTGTTCGATGATGTCGTTAAGCAAGGCAAAATAATCGGTCATCAAATTCGCCAGCACCTGCGGCGCCAAGGTCTCGGACAGGCTGGTGTAATTCTTCACATCGGTTGCTAGACACACGCCGTAGGCCAATTGAGTCTGCGGTCCGGCGGGCGCAGCGTCGGCAAGCGAGCGGTTCAGAACCTCGGCCGGAACAAATTGTTTGGCGAGTTTGATGACTTGCTCGCGCTGGCGTTTGGCAAAACGATACTTGAACAAGGTTGCCATGATAAAGGCAAGGGGCGCCAGGATGGTAAGAGGCGCAAGCAGCGGCAGCCAAACTTGATCGTTCGAAAATAGTTGCCGTGCCCAAATCATATAGCCGACGCTAAGCAGCGCCAAGACCAACGCTGCCCGGCGCATTTCGAGCATGGCCGCGAGCACGCCGACGAGCGCTCCCCAGAGGCCGAAGAGCGCCATCTGGCGCGGCGCCGAAAGGGGTTTGAGTTCGCTGCCATCGAGCAGATTGGCGAACGCCGTCGCCGCGATTTCGACGCCGCTCAGACGTAATCCATCTGTCTGCGAATACACGGTGTGGTAGTCGTCTCGAATCGCTTCGTAATCGCGCCAAGTCGCTGGCAGATAGCCGATGAAGACGGCTTTGCCTTTGAATAGTGCCGCGTCGGCGCTGACGTTCTGCTGGCCCGTCACGTGGTGGTAGGGAAGCGTTGTCACGGTGCGCGGTGGCCCGTAGAAGTTAAGAAAGCGTGCTGGGTCGCCTGCATACGTCAAAAGCAAGGCGCGCAAAATTTGTTTGTCGCGTTGCGACCAATCGACTCGATTCGCCAAATTTTTTAGAGCGCGCTCGAATAACTGGGGGTGCGCGGCAAACGTCCGTCGCAGCGCGCTGGCGCGCGCGCCCGGTGCCTGAAGATCGTTGACCAGAGCGGGTTCCAGCTCGATCAGCAGTTCCCGCAAGCGCGGCAGCAAGTCGCGGGTAAACACTTGCAACGCCGCGACGGGTAGGGTGGCGACCTCGCCGTCATCGGCCTTAAACGTCCAGTAACCGTCTACTCGTACTGGTTCTCGCGGCAACACAAAAGTGGCGTCGAGTAGTGCCGCCTGTTGCAGCAGCGCGGTGGCGGATTGTAGTGCTTGCGACTGGGCGACTAACTTTTTGGCGAGGACGACATTGTTTGCCTGAGCGATGGCGGCGGCGAATTCGGCATCTTCTGCGTGGCTTTCCTCGAAGAACAGATCAAACACGATCACTGCCGCGCCCGCTTGTTTTAAGCGGTTTACCACCTGGGTGTGAAGCGCCCGCGACCATTGCGCTGGTTTTTCCGGCAAGCTCAGGGCGTCGGTGGTTTCGCCGTTGATCGCGAGAATGACAACATCCGGCGGCGCGGGATTCGTCCCGCGTAGCGCAAACAGCCACGGTAGGCCGAAGCGCTGCTCCAGATCAGCGGCGATCGGCAACAGCCCGAGGACAAGGCCCAACAGCCCGAGCGCCGGCGCCAGTTTTCCGCTCAAACCGGCGCTAAACCCCTTGAGGCGCCCCGCAGAGTGTTGCAATGCCATGTTATTTATGACAATTGTCTCGTCAACGCGAGAAAAAACCAGGGCCGTTGCCGCTCCACATTTATATCTCCGTCCCCTCCACTCCTACTTGGTTAAGTAGGGATTTTATATGACTCGTCGCGCTACAGTATGACCAATGCGGGCCGGCTACGAAAGGGGCGCGTGGGTCATTCAAGCGCGCGGCAAGTAAGGAGCAAACGACAAAACTGAAGTGAGGATAGCGTCATGGCTGTGATCGCGTTAACGAGCGGGATAGGGACGGGCGTGAAGTATGTCGCCGAGCACGTGGTGCGGCGCTTAGGCCTGGAACTGGTCTATCGTGAAATCGGCGCGACCGAGCGCGAACCAATACCCAAAGCAAGCCAAACCTTAGAATCGCACCGTTCGCGTTGGGATACCGGACTCGCCTGCCTTAACGCGGCGCGCGATGCGGGCGCCCTGGATGAGTTGGAGAGCCTATGCCGCTTAGCGCAGCGCGGCAATGTGTTGATTTGCGGCGCGACGCCGCTGCATTTTCTCAGCGACCTGACGGAGGTGATCAAGGTTCGCGTGCGCGCCACCATGGCGCTGCGCGTGCGTCGCATCATGGCGTGCATGGGCACGGACGAACCGAACCTCGCGTTAGCGAAAATATTGCTCGCTGACCAGCGCCAATCGGACGCGTTGCGGCGCATGTTTAAGATCGACAACGCGGAGAATCCCGACCTCTACGATCTAGTCATCGATACCGGCAGGGAACCGGCGGAAAATTGTGCCCTACAGATCGTCAAGTGGGCCGCGCGACCTCGTGAGAACGCGGCGCGCACGCGCTGGGCAAAATTCGATACTATGCTTGACCAGATACGCAGCCTCCGCAGCCAGCCAATGAGGGAGACTCGGGACGGAAATGCCGGCTCGAGCACCCACGGGTCTTAAATGTACTCCTCTTTTCACGGCGCCCGGCTCCAGCCTATACTAGACGTTCGCATACCCAGGCGGGGCAGGTTTGCTATGAGCGCTATCAAGGGAATCAGCCGGTGAAACGGGCAACAGTGGTCGCCCATATTCGCCATCTCTGCTGCCTGGGGTTGGGCGCCGAGACGATTATGACGCCGCTGCTCAAATGTTTGCATGAACTGGTTGCGTCCGAATCCAACGCTTTTTTTTGGGTCGACGAACAAGACGAAATCACCAACTTCTGTGCCGAAAAAATACTGCCGACTGAGGTCATGCGGCTATATTTTCGTGAGTTTTACAATCGCCCGGTCGGCGGTTTTCAAAGCACGATCCGGCAGACGGCAACGCTTGCCCGCGGCATCGATCGAACAACGCGAGAACCGAGCTTCTATCAAAGCGACTATTACAACTTAGTCTGGCGCGAGCATCTGAATGCCCACCACGCCATGTATGCCGTTATTCAGGACCACGGGCGGCGGCTCGGGCAATTGAGTCTGTACCGCACCATCAAAGACAAGGTGTTTACCCAAGGCGAGGAAGATACAATCGCGCAAATCACCCACTACATTGCTTACGCGATCACCACGGGCCCAACATCCAACGCGAGCGACGCGCATTATTTTGATACCCAGCGCGTCGGCATGATCATTTTGAATGCCCGTGGCCAGACGCAGCATTTATCGGATGAAGGCAAGCGCCTATTGTTTCTCGCCAGTTATCCCTCGATTTCCCGCCGGGCTTTGCTGTATTCCGAAAGCGACGCGGCGCCGGCGGCACTAAAAAAAATCACGCAGTACTTACACGCTATTTTCAGCGGCGATGACGCACCGCCGCCGGTCTGGCATATCGAAAATTGTTGGGGTCGATTTGTGTTTCGGGCGTTCTGGCTCGATGCCGAGCGCGGCGCCGATCACGGGTTGATCGGGGTGACCGTGCAGCAGCAAGAATTGCTGCCACTGAAATTGCTCCGCCAGTTGCAGACCATGGGGTTCTCGGACAAGCAAAAACAAGTCGCTTTGATGTTGGCCGACGGCGCATCCTACGGAAACATCGCCGATAGGCTTCATGTCACAACCAATACGGCTAACTACCACGTCAAACAGATTTATGATCGGATGCAAGTGCACAACCGCAACGACCTACTGAATAAATTTTTGGCGGGTTGGTCGAATCCAGGCGATTAAGACGTTTAGGCCGGCGATTCCTGATCTTCGGCGGTTTTGCCCTTACCTGTCATGCTGGCGAGGACAATTCCGACTTCGTATAACACCCAAATCGGCACTGCCAACATGAACTGCGAGACAATGTCGGGCGGAGTGAACACCGCGCCGATGATGAACGCGCCAACGATCACATAGGGGCGAATCTCGCGCAATTTTTCCACGGTGACGATGCCCATACGCACTAGGATGATGACGGCAATAGGCGTTTCAAACGTGACGCCGAAGGCCATGAAGAGGGTCATGACGAAGCTCAAGTAACTATTGATGTCGGTCATCATCGATACGCCTTCGGGCGTATAGCTGACGACGAATTTGAACACCATCGGAAACACCGCGAAATAAGCGAACGCCATGCCGACAAAAAATAACAACGTACTGGTGACGATCAGCGGGATGGCGAGTTTTTTTTCATGCTGATATAGGCCCGGCGCGACAAACGCCCAAACCTGATACAACACGATCGGCAACGCAATAAGGAATGCCACCATCATCGCGACTTTCATCGGCACAAAGAATGCGCCGGTGACATCGGTTGCAATCATATGCGAGCCGGCGGGCAGCTTCGCCAGGAGCGGCGTGGCGAGCAACGTATAAAGATCGCGCGCAAAAAAGAAGCACGGCAGGAACGCAATGCCGACCGCGATCAGCGCCCGCATTACGCGATCACGTAGCTCGATTAAATGTGAAATAAAAGTTTCTTGTTGCTCGCTCATGTTAGGGCGAGGCGCTTAAGCATTACCAGAAGGCGATTGAACCGGTACGCTGTCTTTAGTCGTGTCGGATGAATCCAATTCAAGTTCGAGCTGGGGTGATGGCTCGGGCGCCGGTTCGACCGGTGTCGGAACCGAGACCACGATTTGGTTGGCCGGATGGGCGGAGGCCGCGGAGGCAATACTGGCCTGGCCCAGCGCGTTAAGTCCGCTGGCGCCTTTGGCCATGTTCGCGCCTACCGTATTGGAGATCGAATTCACTTCGCTTTGCGCATCGGCCATGTTTTGGCGCAGGCCGGATTCGATTTCACTGCCGGCGCTTTCGACTTCTGAACGCAGGTTTTTCAGATCCTTAAGCTGTTCGAACTCTTCCATCTCGCGGCTGATGTCGGCCTTGACGCCCGCAACATAGCGTTGCATCCGCCCCATGAGAATACCCGCGGTGCGCGCCACTTTTGGCATGCGCTCCGGGCCGATGACCACCAGGGCCACGACCCCGATTATCATTAATTCGGAAAAGCCAATATCAAACATTGTCTAGGCTCGCAGTGACAATTATGCCTTGCTGCGTTCCTTTACTTCGCCTTCGATGGTTTCCTTGGTGTTTTCTAGCTGGCCTGACGCCTTGTCTTCGTCGGTTTTCATGCCGTCCTTGAAGCCTTTCACCGCGCCGCCCAGATCGGTGCCGATGTTACGTAGTTTCTTGGTGCCGAACACCATCAGTACGATCACCAACACGATCAGCCAATGCCAAATGCTAAATGTACCCATAGCTTTCTCCTTCGTGAAAATCTAAAGTTTATGAAGTGTATCCGTCATGCGCGGCGTTTTTAAGTCGCCGCCCGTTACGTGTAAATGCAAGTGGAACACCTCTTGGTGTCCGCCGCGGCCGGTATTGATGATCAGGCGAAAACCATCATCCAGCCCATTCTCCCGCGCAAGTTTGGGCGCGAGCAACAGCAACTTGCCCAGCAACGCCTGATGGCGCGCTTCCGCCTGGTCCAGCGAATCGAAATGATCCTTCGGAATAATCAAAAAATGCACCGGCGCGATAGGATGTATATCGTGAAACGCCAGGACGTCGCCGTCCTCGTAGGCTTTCTTGCTGGGTATTTGCCCGGCAACGATTTTGCAGAATATACAGTCGTGTTTTTTGTTCATTTTTACTGTACGCGGGCGGCTTTTTCGGCCAAGCCCGAGGTTCCCTCGCGACGCTTGAGTTCTTCGATCACATCCTTCGGCCGCAAACCGGCCTGAACCAGCATGATCATACTATGAAACCACAAATCCGCCGTCTCGCGAATCAAATGTTGTTGATCCCCGCTCTTGGCCGCGAGAATGGTTTCCGTCGCCTCTTCGCCGATTTTCTTCAACACCGCGTCCTGCCCGGCGCTAAACAATTTAGCCACATAGGAAGTCGTGGGATCCGCATGCCTGCGGCTCTCCAGCGTATCTGCCAATTGCTCCAAAAACGATATTTCACTCATGTTGATAAATTTTTCCCGGTTCCTTCAATACCGGTTCTACTGCTTTCCAAGTGTCACCTTCCAAGCGCTGGAAAAAACAACTATGCCTACCGGTATGACAAGCAATACCACCTTGTTGTTCAACGGTCAGCAAAACCACGTCGTTGTCACAATCGAGACGAATGTCTTTAACTTTCTGCCAATGGCCTGATTCCTCGCCCTTGCGCCAAAGTTTTTTTCGCGAGCGCGACCAATAAACCGCATTTCCGGTCTCTTTGGTCAAGCGTAGCGCTTCGCGGTTCATCCAGGCGAACATCAAGACCTTTCCTGTCGACGCTTCTTGAGCGATTGCGGGAACTAGGCCCTCGGCGGTCCAAACTACTTGGTCTAACCAGTTTTCCATGTTTGTTAGGATTTAGGAGCGAGGATTGAGGATTTGGAACGACCTCGCATCAATCAAGCGCCGAGGCGCAAATCCTAAATCCTAATCTCTATTCCTCGCGCAGCCATATATTCCTTCGCTTGACGCACCGTGTACTCGCCGTAGTGAAATATGCTGGCCGCGAGCACCGCGTCGGCACGCCCTTCGAGTACACCATCGGCGAGATGTTGCAAGTTACCCACACCGCCACTGGCAATAATTGGCACGTCCACCGCGTCGGAAATCAAGCGCGTCAACGGCAAATCAAATCCCTGCTTGGTGCCGTCGCGATCCATGCTGGTTAGCAGCAATTCTCCCGCGCCGGCGGCCACCATTCGCTTTGCCCATTGTATCGCATCGAGCCCCGTCGGGCGTCGACCGCCATGGGTAAATACCTCCCACCTGGGTGTCGCGCCAAACGCCACTTGCTTTGAATCAATCGCCACCACAATGCATTGTGAGCCGACTTTATTCGCTGCATCGGCCACCAATTGCGAATTCTCGACCGCGGACGTATTAATGCTGACTTTGTCCGCACCGGCATTGAGGAGGCGGCGCACGTCTTCGACACTGCGAACGCCACCGCCGACTGTGAGCGGAATAAACACCTGCGAAGCAACCGCCTCGATAATCGGCAGAATCAGTCCGCGCTGATCCGAGCTGGCGGTAATGTCCAAAAAAGTCAGTTCGTCCGCGCCCTCGCCGTCGTAACGTCGCGCGATCTCGACCGGATCACCGGCGTCGCGCAACTCAAGGAAATTGACGCCCTTGACCACGCGGCCGGCGTTCACGTCGAGACAGGGGATGATGCGTTTGGCGAGAGGCACTTAGAGCTAAGGATGAAGGATGAAGGCGGAAGGATGAATGACACCGCGGGTGTGCAGCGGCGATCTTTCTAAATGAGGTCTGCTGATAACGACGCGCGTAAAACCACGGAGGTCTTTTTCATCCTTCATCCTTCCGCCTTCATCCTTGCTCTTTCATCCTTCATCCTTCGTACTACTAAGTTCGTCCGCAAGCTTTTGCGCGGCGGCAAAATCAAGCGAGCCTTCATAGATGGCACGTCCGGTAATCGCACCGGTAATACCCTCGGATTCCACCGCGCAGAGGGATTTGACGTCTTCCAGATTGGTGATGCCGCCACTGGCGATCACCGGCACCGACAGCGCTTGAGCTAGCTTAACCGTCGCGGCGATATTGACGCCGTTCATCATGCCGTCGCGGCCGATGTCGGTGTAGATGACCGCTTCTACGCCGTAGTCCTGAAAGCGTTTGGCTAGATCGATTACGTCGTGGCCGGTGAGCTTCGACCAACCGTCGACGGCGACTTTGCCGTCTTTGGCATCCAATCCGACCATAATGTGGCCGGGAAAGGCGTCGCAGGCTTCGTGCAAAAAGCCGGGATTTTTCACTGCGGCTGTGCCGAGAATGACCCAACTGATACCATCGTCGAGGTAGGCTTCGATCGTCGCCATATCGCGAATGCCGCCGCCCAATTCCACCGGGACATCCTCATCCAATGCATCGAGAATCGCCTTGATCGCGCCGTGGTTCTTGGGTTTGCCTGCCATCGCGCCGTTCAGGTCGACCAAATGCAGCCGTTTCGCCCCGAGGGATTTCCACTTCTCGGCCATGGCGCCGGGATCTTCCGAAAAAATCGTTGCGGTTGACATTTCGCCCTGTTTCAGGCGCACGCAGTGACCGTCTTTAAGATCGATTGCGGGGATGATGATCATTTTCTATCTGGACTCAAGTTCATGGCTGCCAATTGGCAAAATTCGCTAATAATTGTAATCCAGCGGCTTGGCTTTTTTCTGGGTGAAACTGCACCGCGAAAAGATTACCTTGCTCGACCGCACACGTAAATTCATTCGGATACTTCGTCCAGCCGGAAATATGGTTTCGATTCTGAACCACCGCATAGTAACTATGGACGAAATAAAATCTCGCGCCATCGTCGATTCCCGCCCATAAAGGATGGGAGCGACTCTGCCACACTTGATTCCAGCCCATATGCGGTACTTTGAGCTTTTGGCCCGCGCCATCGACCATATCGCTGGCCGCGAAGTGAACCACTTTGCCGGGCAAAATGCCCAGGCCGGCGACATCGCCTTCGTCCGAGTGATCGAACAGCATCTGCAGCCCAATGCAAAGCCCCAAAAAGGGTTTATTCTTCGCCGCGTGCAACAGGGCTGGGCGCAACCCACGCGCGTCTAACTCACGCATGCAATCCGGCATGGCGCCTTGGCCCGGAAATACCACGCGGTCCGCCTCGGCCACGACTTTGGGATCATTCGTGACCTGGATTTGCGCGCCCGGCGCGGCGCGTTCCAACGCCTTTGCGACCGAATGCAAGTTCCCCATACCGTAATCAATCACCGCGACACTACCCATAACTCACGTCGATGCTATAGCGAACCCTTAGTTGACGGAATGATGCCCGCGGCGCGCGGATCGACCTCGGCCGCCATACGGAGCGCACGGCCAAAGGCTTTAAATACGGTCTCAATCTGGTGGTGAGCATTTACTCCGCGCAGATTATCGATGTGTAGAGATATCAAGGCGTGGTTAACGAAACCCTGAAAAAACTCGTGGGCCAGGTCAACATCGAATTCACCGACGCGGGCGCGGGTGTAATTGACGTGGTATTCCAATCCCGGTCTGCCGGACAGGTCAAGCACGACCCGTGACAACGCTTCGTCCAGCGGTACGTAAGCGTGGCCGTAGCGGCGCAAACCCTTTTTGTCACCGGCTGCTTTAGCGAATGCTTGCCCGAGCGTGATGCCGATATCTTCAACCGTGTGATGAGCGTCGATATGCAAATCGCCTTTGGCTTCCACCACTAAATCAAACATGCCGTGCCGTGCGATCTGATCGAGCATGTGGTCGAGGAAGGGCACACCGCTGGCGAGTTCCGCCGTCCCGGCGCCGTCAAGATTGATGCTGACGGAAATTTGCGTTTCCAAGGTGTTGCGTGAAACCTGTGCAGATCGCATGTACGGCTTTATGGGGATGGAAGGGGGATAGGCTGGCGCGTTAGTTTACGGTGTTTTGCGTGAACCATGGAACATAGCAAGCGCTCGGCAAGCGTTTGTTCTCTTCAGGTTACCCGACCGTGAGGCAAACAATAGAATCGTGAGGAAATTGCTATGTAATTTTCTCAGCAATATACCACGTTGCCATAGCACGTCAATGCTCTGAGCCATTATGCGACAATGCCCTTGAGCGCCGTCACCAACGCCTGACATTCGGCATCGGTTCCAATGCTGATGCGTAAGAACGGCGCGATGCGGCTAGGTTTCTTGAAATTTCGCACAATAATGTTGCGTTCCCGCAACTGCACGGCGAGGTCGGCGCCGGCGAAACCCGGGTGCCGGGCAAAGATGAAATTCGCGCCGGACGGCAACACCTCAAAGCCCAGGCTGCTTAGCGCGGATACCAGCCAGGTGCGACTCGCAATGACTTTCTCGCAATTCGATTTCAGCCATTCGCGATCTTCCATCGCGGCGGTCGCGCCGGCCTGCGCAAAGCGATCGAGCGGGTAGGAATTGAAGCTATCTTTCACACGCGCTAACGCTTCGATGAGGGGCGACTGGCCGCTAGCGTAACCGACTCGCAAGCCGGCTAAAGCGCGGGATTTCGACAGCGTGTGAACCACCAAGAGCTGCGGGTAATTATTGATTAAGCGGGCACAAGATTCGCCGCCGAAATCGACATAAGCTTCGTCGACGACCACGACAGAATCGGCATTTGCCTTGAGTAGGCGTTCGATTTCAGTCACCGGCAACAGCCGCCCCGTGGGCGCATTGGGGTTGGCGAAGATAATGCCGCCATTCGGCTGCACATAATCGTCGACGCGAATTTCGAATGATTCCGTCAGCGGAATTTCGCGATAGTCGATGCCGTACAAACGGCAATAAACGGGGTAGAAGCTGTAGGTAATGTCGGGAAAAAGCAGCGGCGCATCGTGTTTGAGCAATGCCAAAAACGTATGCGCCAATACCTCGTCGGAACCATTGCCGACGAAAACTTGGTCGGCCGACACGCCATGAAAATCGGCAATCGCGCGTTTGAGTTTGTCGCTGTTCGGATCGGGATAAAGGCGTAAGTTATCGCTGATTTCTGCTTGTAGCGCCGCCAGCACGTTGGGGCTCGGCCCGTAGGGATTCTCGTTGGTGTTGAGCTTGATCAGGTTCGCGACTTTCGGCTGCTCGCCGGGTACGTAGGGTGTCAATCCTTTAACCGCATCGCTCCAAAACTTACTCATTTGAATCGCATTTCCGCGGCGCGCGCGTGGGCCGGCAAACCTTCTCCATTCGCCAGAACCGAGGCGATTTTTCCGAGGGTTTGGGCGCCTACCGGCGACACGTTGATAATGCTGGTGCGTTTCTGAAAATCGTACACGCCCAGCGGCGAGGAAAAGCGCGCGCTGCGCGAGGTCGGCAACACGTGGTTCGGCCCGGCGCAATAATCGCCCAAGGCTTCGGAGCTAAAACGGCCCATGAAAATCGCGCCCGCGTGTTTAATCTTAGCGATCCATCGCTCGGGATTCTCCACCGATAATTCTAAATGTTCCGGCGCGATTTCATCGGCGATGGCGCAAGCTTCGTCGAGATCGCGCACCTGAATCAACGCGCCGCGATTGGCTAGGGACGCGGCGATCACATCTCCTCTCGGCATGGTCTGAATCAATTTTTCGATGCTCTGCGCTACGCGCTCGATGAAATCCGCAGCGGGGCAAAGTAAAATCGCCTGGGCAATCTCATCGTGCTCCGCCTGTGAAAATAGATCCATGGCGATCCAATCGGGATCGGTGTAGCCGTCGCAAATCACCAGAATTTCCGATGGCCCCGCGACCATATCAATGCCCACCACGCCGAACACACGGCGCTTGGCGGCGGCCACGTAGGCGTTGCCGGGCCCACAAATCTTATCGACTTGGGGAATCGTCTGTGTACCGTAGGCCAAGGCGGCAACCGCTTGCGCGCCGCCGATGGTGAAGACGCGATCCACACCGCTGATGGCGGCAGCGGCGAGCACCAAGGCGTTGCGCTCGCCGTTCGGTGTCGGCGTCGTGAGAATTAACTCACCAACGCCCGCCACCTTCGCCGGAATCACATTCATTAACAATGAGGACGGATAAGCGGCTTTGCCGCCCGGCACGTATAGCCCGACGCGATCAAGCGCGGTGATTTGCTGACCCAGCATCGTGCCGTCGCTTTCCGTGTATTGCCAAGAAGCAATTTTTTGTTTTTCGTGATAACTGCGAATGCGCTCCCCTGCGTGCTCCAGTGCATCGCGTTGCGCGGACGAAATCGTTGCGAGCGCCGCGTTCAATTCTTTAGGCGATAGCTCAAGATCAGTCATGGACGCGGCTTTCAGGCCATCGAAACGCGTCGTGTAGTCGATCACGGCGGCATCGCCGCGATGTTTAACGGCGTGGCAAATGGCCGCGACGGCCGTGTCGATTTGCTCGTCTTGCGCGCCATCGAATGCGGTTAATTTTTTGAGCTGCGCGTTGAAATCCGGGTCTGCGCTGTTCATGCGTCTCACGGCAACCACGCTACGTTACCGCCTTCGCAAACGCATCGATGATCGGTTGTAGTAAGCCGCGCTTTAGTTTGAGGGCCGCGCGGTTCACAATCAATCGCGAGCTGATCGGCATGATCTCTTCAACGGCCACGAGATTATTCGCCTTCAACGTGCTGCCGGTGCTGACCAGATCGACAATAGCATCGGCCAGCCCGACCAGCGGCCCCAGCTCCATCGAGCCGTACAGCTTGATCAGATCGACGTGCATGCCTTTGGCGGCGAAGTGTTCGCGCGCCACCTCCATGTACTTGGTCACGACTTTTAACCGCGCGCCACGACGCACGGCGCCCGCGTAGTCAAAACCGGCGCGGGTCGCGACCATCATTTTGCAGCGTGCGATGTTCAGATCCAGCGGTTGATAGAGGCCCGCGCCGCCGTGTTCGAGCAAAACGTCTTTACCGGCGATACCAAGGTCCGCGGCGCCGTATTGCACATAGGTTGGGACATCGCTCGCGCGAACGATAATCAACCGGACATCGGCACGTCCGGCGCCGATGATGAGTTTGCGCGAACGCTCGGGATCTTCTTCGGCCTTGAGGCCCGCAGCCGCGAGCAGGGGCACGGTCTCGTCAAAAATTCGGCCCTTAGAGAGCGCAATGGTGACGCCGGTAAAGCCGTTCGTCGACGACGGGGCGGCGTTTCCCTCTGATACGGTGTTCATGCGGAAGCTGCGAATTAAAGTGCTATTTTACACGTTCGATTTGCGCGCCAAGTTGGCTGAGCTTCTGTTCGATGTGTTCGTAACCGCGGTCGAGGTGATAAATACGCTCGATAACCGTATAGCCGTGGGCGATCAATCCGGCGATGACCAGCGACGCCGACGCACGTAAATCCGTCGCCATCACCGTCGCGCCTTCGAGTTTTGGCACGCCGCGCACGATGGCGGCGTTGCCTTCGATATCGATCTTGGCGCCGAGTCTGCGCAGTTCTTGCACGTGCATGTAGCGATTCTCGAAAATTGTTTCGGTAATCACCGTGGTGCCATCGGCGACGCTATTCATCGCCATGAATTGCGCTTGCATGTCGGTCGGGAACGCCGGATAGGGCGCGGTGCGCAGGCTCACGCCATGGTTCGGCCCGCGCATGGAAAGCTTGATGAAATCGCTGCCGCGTTCGATTTTCGCGTTCGCTTCTTCGAGCTTATCAAGCACGGAATCGAGAATGTCGCTGCGGGTGTTGGTCGTGACGATCTGGCCGCCCGTGGCGGCAGCGGCAACCAAAAATGTGCCGGTCTCAATGCGATCCGGCATGATGCTGTGAGCGGCGCCGACCAATCGGCTCACGCCTTGAATCGTAATCACGTCGGCGCCATGGCCTTTGATTTTCGCACCCATTGCGATTAAACAGTTGGCCAGATCGACCACTTCCGGCTCGCGCGCGGAATTTTCCAGCGTGGTCACGCCGTCCGCTAACGTCGCCGCCATCATCAGATTTTCCGTGCCGGTGACCGTGACTTTATCCATGAAAATGCGCGTGCCTTTGAGCCGCGCGGCCTTGGCGATAATGTAACCATGGTCAATATGAATTTCCGCGCCCATGGCTTGCAACCCCTTGACGTGCAAATCCACCGGCCGCTCGCCGATGGCGCAGCCGCCGGGTAGCGACACTCGCGCCTCGCCGAAGCGCGCGATCATCGGGCCCAACGTCAAAATCGACGCGCGCATGGTTTTCACCAAATCGTAGTGCGCTTCGAGGTGAGTGACGTTCGCCGCCTCAAGCTCGACGCCGAATTCGGCGTCCGTCGCCACGGTCACGCCGGTCTGCTGCAGAATTTTGAGCATGGTGCCGACGTCGGCGAGATCGGGCACGTTGCGCAGGCGCAGCGGCTCGCGCGTCAGCAGCGCCGCGCACAGGATCGGCAACGCGGCATTCTTCGCGCCGGAAATTTGCACTTCGCCTTTAAGCGGTTTGCCGCCGGTCAGTTTGAGCTTGTCCATTTATTTTTTTACCGCGGCCCACTGTTCCGGTGTCAAGGTTTGCATCGACAACGCGTGAATTTCTTCACGCATGCGATCGCCCAGCGCTTTGTAAACGATTTGATGTTGCTGAACTTTATTTTTTCCGCTGAACGCCGCGCTGACGATCACCGCTTCAAAGTGCGCGCCATCGCCGGCGACTTCGACATGATCGCAAGCCAGGCCGTTGGAAATGTAATCTTTAACTTGTTCGGGTGTAACCATAGTGAAACCTTAAGCGTGTGGAATGTGAAAAAGCATCGCGCCGGGCACCGCGCGGGTACTGCGTCGCGGCAATGCATGCTTGGAGAGCCGCTCTAATACTGCCCGTCAAACCATCAATGGCGCAGCTTATAGCCGGAGCGAATCATCAAGAACGTAGAGAATGATAATGCCAAGAAGGTGACGCCCACAACCGCAAGGCTTACCCAGGGCGAAATATCCGATTGGCCGAAGAAGCCGTAGCGGAAGCCGTCGATGGTGTAGAAAAACGGATTGAGGTGCGACAGCTTTTGCCAAAACTCAGGCAGGCTGTGAATGGAATAGAAAACGCCGCTCAAAAAAGTGAGCGGCAGAATCACAAAATTTTGGAATGACGCCATTTGGTCAAACTTGTCTGCCCAGATTCCGGCGACGATGCCCAGCGCTGCCACCATGGCCGAGCCGAGCAAGCCAAAGATCAAAATCCAAAAGATCGAATGTAGCGGCACCGGCGTGAAAAACCACGCGGCGATGTATACACCGACGCCCACCATCAGGCCGCGCACCACGGCGGCGGCGAGATAGGCTGAGAAGAATTCAAAGTGCGACAATGGCCCAAGCAGCACGAAAATGATATTGCCCGTGACCTTGGATTGGATCAGGCTCGACGAACTGTTGGCGAAGGCGTTTTGCAGCATCGACATCATCACGAGACCGGGTACTAAGAAAGTGGTGTAGCTGATGCCATGGAAAATTTCGACTTGCTTGGACAAGACGTGGGAGAAGATCAATAGGTAAAGCAAGGTCGTGACCAGCGGCGCGGCGACGGTCTGGAACGCGACTTTCCAGAAGCGCAATATTTCTTTGTAGAAGAGGGTGTAGAAGCCGCGCATGGTTACCGATATGTCATTCCCGCGTGCCCAAAGGGCACGCGGGAATGACCAATTGGGAAAGTTTAGCGCCCCTTGTGTTCTTAGGAAAATAGATCACGACTGCTTGCTCATAATCGAAACAAACACATCTTCCAAGTCCGGTTTGGAAAGCTCCATTTCTTTGATGATAGCGCCCGATGCGCGAATCTGTCCCAGCAACGGCTCGAGGCTGACGTAATCCGGCAACTGCAGGCGATACTTGCCTTTATCTTCGCTCACCACCATCGCGCGTGCTTCGGGCGGTAACCCGCCGCTTTCCAAACGCAAGGTCACATATTTGTCATGAAAGCGATTGAGTAGATTTTCGGTCGTGTCGAGCGCGACGACCTCGCCTTGTTTCAGCATCGCCACGCGGGAACACAGCTCTTCGGCTTCTTCAAGATAATGGGTGGTCAGTAATATGCTGTGACCTTCGCGATTCAGGCGGCGGATGAATGCCCAAAGTGTTTGGCGCAACTCCACGTCCACCCCCGCTGTCGGTTCGTCGAGCACGATCACCGGTGGTTTGTGAACCAACGCTTGGCCTACCAGTACGCGCCGTTTCATGCCGCCGGACAGCGACCGCATATTGGCATTTGCCTTGTCGCTGAGGTGCAAATGATGCAACAACTCGTCAATCCATTTGTCATTGTGGCCCAGTCCAAAATAACCGGACTGAAAGCGCAAGGTTTCGCGTACCGTGAAAAACGGATCAAATACCAATTCTTGCGGAACGACGCCGAGATGGCGCCGGGCGTTGCGATAGTCGCTGGTGACATCAAAGCCCATCACTTTCAGCGAACCGGAATCGGGACGCGCTAAGCCGGCAAGTGCGCTGATCAGTGTGGTTTTGCCCGCTCCGTTGGGGCCGAGCAACGCGAAAAACTCGCCTTCTTCAACACGCAAATCCACCCCACGCAAGGCGTGCACCTTAGCGTAGTGTTTGTGTACCGATTGGACGTCGACTGCGGCGGAACTCAAGGCGTGGCTGCGATCAGATCCGTCACACCATAAAGGTCAGCCAGGGTTTTGAGGCTTGCGGGAAGATTGCAAACGCTCACGCGCTTACCTGCGGATTCCGCGGCGCGGCGATATTCGAGGATGAGCGCCAGGGCGGACGAATCGACTTCTTCGACACCGGAAAAATCCAGCGTGACATCGTCTGCAACGCAATAACCACGCCCACCTTCAAGCAGGGTGCGGGCGCTGTCGATGATGACGGCGCCCGCGATTTTCAGATGATTGTGGTCGAACGTAAGCACTAGTTTTTGTTTGCTTCGGCCAATTTGTTACGTTCCGCCAGCGTCTTGATCAGACCGTCGACCCCACTCTTGCGCACTTGTTCGTTAAACGTGCTGCGGTAATTTTCCACCAAGCTGACACCTTCGACCGTGATGTTGAATACTTTCCAACCGGTCGGTAGCTTATACATCACGTAATCCACGGTAACCGGCTCTCGACCGTTTTGCAGGAACACACTCTTAACCGTGGCGTCTTTTGCGTCGGCGTCGAGCTTGGTCGGCTTAACTTCAATTTTTTGGTCGCGGTATTGCGACAGCGACACCGCGTAAGTGCGCACCAGCAAGGAGCGGAACTCCTTGATCAGGGCTTCTTGCTGTTCCGGCGTGGCCTGGCGCCAATTCTTGCCCATGGCGAGCTGGCTCATGCGGCGAAAATCAAAATGCGTTAATACTTTTTCTTCGACTAACGCATAAATTTTTGCGCGGTCGCCCGCCTGGATGTCTTTGTCCTGCTTAATCACGGAAATGACTTCCTGGGTGGTATTTTTCACCAACTCATCGGGCGCTAAATCGTTAGTGCGGGCCTGGGCGGCGAACAAAATCAGCAGCGCGACAAACATCCATTGTACAAAGCGAATCACAGTTTGTTTCCTTTAATAAAAAACGGGGCTAAACCTCTTCCGGCTTCAACGGTTAACTTACCTTGAAGTTTACGAGCCTAATGGCGAACGCTTGCAACAACCTGAAATCACTATTCTTTTGCTTTGTCCGGGGCTTCCTGCGCCTTACTGTACAAGAATTGAGAAATAATTTTTTCCAATACCACCGCGGACTGTGTGAGCTTGATTTCGTCCCCTTGTTTCAGATTATCGCTGCCGCCACCGGCCTCCAAGCCGACATAGTTTTCGCCGAGGATGCCGGAGGTCAAAATCGCCGCCGTCGTGTCGCCCGGAAATTGAAAGCGGCCATCCATGGTCATGGTGACTTCGGCATCGAACTTCTTCGTGTCAAAACGGATGCCTGTGACACGCCCCACCACCACACCGGAACTGCGCACCGGCGCCTGCTCTTTCAAACCGCCGATGTTATCGAAATGTGCGGTGACGACGTAAACATCTTTAGCGCTGTAGGCGCCGAAATTCCCGACCTTGAGCGCCAACATCATCAACGCCACAATGCCGGCGACGACGAACAATCCTACCCATAAATCGACGACTCTGCGTTCCATTTAGTTCCATCCTCGCATCATGAATCCGGTTAACATTAAGTCCAGCGCCAAAATGAGCAGGGACGAGGTCACCACCGTGCGCGCCGTCGCACCGGATACACCCTCGGCCGTCGGCGCGGCATCGAAGCCTTCGAATGTGGCGATGGCCGTCACCGCGATGCCAAACACCAAGCTCTTGATCAGGCTATTGACGATATCATAACGAAAATCGACGGCGTCTTGCATCTGCGACCAAAACGCGCCGACGTCGACGCCGATGAGCACGACGCCGATCAGATAGGCGCCGAAAATACCCATGGCGCTGAATATGGTCGCTAGTATCGGCATGGAAATGACGCCGCCCCAAAAATGCGGCGCGACCACTCGGCCGATCGGGTTCACCGCCATGATGTCCATGGCCGAAAGTTGCTCGGTCGCCTTCATGAGGCCAATTTCCGCCGTAATTGCCGAACCGGCGCGGCTGGCGAAAAGTAGCGCCGACACAACGGGTCCCAACTCGCGCAACAACGAAAGCGCAACCAACACGCCTAATTTTTCTTCCGAACCGTAGACTTGCAAGGTTTCGTAACCTTGCAGGGCCAACACCATACCGACAAATAAACCGGACACCACGATAATGATGACCGATAAGACACCGGAGAAAAAAATCTTGCGTATGGTCAGTCCGAAGCGGCGAAAGCTCAAGCCCGAGTAAAGCAGAATCAAAAACAAGAAGCGCGTACCGGAACCGATACGCCACACCGCATTGATGGTCCGGGCGCCGATCAGCCGAAACCAGTCGAGCAACCCGTCAACCATGGGCGGCTTTCAAACCGAGATCTTGCACATAGTCCGCTGCTGGATAATGGAACGGCGAAGGGCCATCCGGATCGCCATGGAAAAATTGATGCACCAACGGATCGCTTGATGCCAGCATTTCTTGCGGCGAGCCCTGCGCCACGATTTCGCCTTTTGCGGTCAAGTAAATATAGTCGATGATTTTCACCGACTCTTGAATGTCGTGGGTGACCACCACCGAGGTTGCGCCAAGGGCGTCATTTAGGCGACGAATTAGATTGCCGATGACCCCCAGGGAAATGGGGTCGAGCCCGGTGAAGGGTTCGTCATACAGAATCAAACTGGGATCCAGCGCCATTGCTCGGGCCAGCGCCACACGGCGCGCCATGCCGCCCGAGAGTTCATTGGGCATCAGTTTATGTGCACCACGCAGCCCGACCGCGTGCAGTTTCATCAGAACCATGTCGCGAATAATGGCTTCCGGCAAATCCGTCTGTTCGCGCAACGGAAACGCAACGTTATCAAACACCGAGACGTCGGTGAACAAGGCGCCGAACTGAAACAGCATGCCCATTTTGCGGCGCATGCGATACAAGCCGTCATGGTCGAGTTGGTGAACAATCTCGCCGTTTACTTTGACGCTGCCGCGTGACGGTTTCAGTTGACCGGCGATGAGCTTGAGCAAGGTGGTCTTGCCGCTGCCGCTGCCGCCCATGATCGCCACCACCTTGCCGCGCGGAATACGCAGATTGATACCGTTCAGTATCGAGCGTGCGCCATAGCCGAAGTGCAAGTCGGCGAGATCAACCAGATTATCTTGGGACAAGCGATTTAGTTGCTGTTGGAAGTCGGCGTAGTGTAAACCAAATGGCGGGCATGGGCTATGGCAAAGTCGGACGCGGTGGTACCTTGCAGGCGGTCTAGATTTGGCATAAGCTTCTCAATCTAAATGACTGACATTGCGATTCATTTTTATGATGTAGCGAAACGCTATGGCGCGGCCGCCGCGCTGGCCGGTGTGTCTTTGCGCGTTGCTGAAGGGGAATGCATTGCGCTCGCCGGTGTCAATGGTGCGGGAAAAACCACATTGCTGAAATGTATGCTGGATTTGTTGGCGCTCGATAGTGGCGCAATCGAAATTTTTGGCGTACCGCACACCAAGCTGGGCGCCCGGGCGTCGGTGACGTTTCTCCCGGAACGTTTCGTTCCGCCGTACTATTTGACGGGACGGGATTTCTTGACTTACATGGCTAAGCTCGACGGCGCTGCTTTCGACACCGCGCGGGTGATCGCGCTATTTGATGCGCTCGACTTGGATCTCACCGCGCTCGACAAATCGGTCCGGTCGCTTTCCAAGGGTATGATGCAAAAGCTCGGCCTGGCGGCATGTTTGTTAAGCGACAAGCGTTTGTACATTCTTGACGAACCCTTAAGCGGGCTGGATCCGCGCGCCCGCGCGCGCGTCAAAGCGCAGATAGTGGCGTTGAAGCAGGCGGGGAAAACCGTGTTCTTTAGCACCCACGCGTTAGCTGATATCGAAGACTTGGCCGATACCATGGCCGTGTTGCACCACAGTCGACTTAAGTTTCATGGAACGCCTGGCGCCTTGCGGGCACAGTATGTTCAAGCCGGCGCGGTCGATCTGGAGGCGGCGTTTCTACATTGCATCGAAGCGCCTTTGTTGCAATAAAAAACGATGACCAACCCTAAACCGCACCTGCTACTGGTAGACGACGATCCACTCATTTCCGATACGTTGAACTTCGTATTGAGCCGCGACTTCGATGTTCACGTCGCCGGATCCCGCGCCGAGGCGATCGCCTGGTTGCGCACCAGCGCGGTGGCGCCGGAGCTTGCCCTGGTCGATCTCGGTTTGCCGCCGACACCGCAGTTGCCGATCGAAGGTTTTCGGTTAATCGCGGAATTGCTTGCCCACGCGCCGGCGATCCGCATCTTGGTGCTGTCCGGCCAAGACGAAGAATCCAACGCCCGGCGCGCCCGCGCGCTCGGCGCCGTCGATTTGGTGCCCAAACCGTGCGAGCCGGAACATCTGAAAACGCTGCTCAACAACGCGCTGCGACTCAATGGCGAAGAACTTAACGATGCCCGGGACGCGAAAGACGGCCCCGGTAAAATCATCGGCGAAAGTGCGCCGATCCAGAAACTTAAGAGCCAGCTCGCACTTTACGCGGGCTCGGTTCATCCGGTGTTGATCGAGGGCGAATCCGGCAGCGGCAAGGAACGTGTCGCCGCATCACTGCATCATTTAAGCCAACGTGCGGCGCAACCGTATTTCGCGCTGAACTGCGCCGCCATTTCACCGACGCTGGTGGAACCGACTTTGTTCGGCTATAGCAAAGGTTCATTTACCGGCGCGACAGGTGCGAAGTCCGGCTACTTCGAAGACGCAGGATCCGGGACGTTATTTCTCGACGAAATCGGCGAGTTGCCGATTGAGTTACAGGCAAAACTACTACGCGTGCTGGAGAACGGGGAATTCCAGCGTGTCGGCGAGACACAAACCCGCGTCAGCAAGGCGCGCGTCATCGCCGCGACCAATCGCGATTTGCGCAAAGAGATCAAGGCAGGGCGTTTTCGCGCCGATCTATTTCATCGCCTCAGCGTGTTCAGCATCGCTGTACCGCCGTTACGCGAATTGGGTCATGACCGAACACTATTGCTCAACCATTTCCGCAACCTGTTCGCCCGGCAACACGACAGTGTTCCCTTTACCTTAAGCGCGACGGCGCTCGAGCGCTGGCGCGCCTACGATTTTCCCGGCAACGTGCGCGAACTTAAAAATATCGTCATTCGCCTGTCGGCAAAATACGCTGGCCACGAACTGGAGCCCGCCGATGTCGAGGCGGAATTCGATCTTGAGCCCGATGCCGACCGTGCCCACGGCGCGGAGCCGCCTTCTTTGGCGGATCTCGCCAGGAGTCGCTTGCAGAAAGAGATGCATTTCAATCTGGATGACATGCTGCGCGAAACCGAGCAAGCGTTCGTCGAAGCGGCGCTAACCTTGGCGCACGGCAACGTCAGCAATGCCGCGAAGTTGCTCGGAATTAACCGCACCACACTTTACAGTCGTATGGATGTGTTCGAAAAGGTGGCGCCCAAATGATGTATCTGGAGCACTTTGGCCTGGCGCAGCCGCCGTTCAAAATCACGCCACACACGGAATTTTTTTTCTCTGGCGCCAACCGCGGCGCCACGCTGGAGGCGCTGATCTACGCGATTCGCGCGGGCGATGGCCTGGTGAAAGTCACCGGTGAAGTCGGCGCCGGTAAGACCATGCTGTCGCGCGTGTTGGTCGAGCGGCTGCCGCACAGTGTTGAGACGATTTACCTAGCTATTCCGAGCTTGACTCGGGATGAAATTCTGCAAGCGATCGCTGCGGATTTGAAGCTAAAGACCAAGACGTTGAACACCGCAGGCGTGCTGGAAAGAATTCAGGAACACTTGATCAAACTGCATAGCCAAGGCCGCCAAGTCGTGGTGTTGATCGACGAAGCCCATGCGATGCCGCTCGCGACGCTGGAAGAATTGCGTCTGCTGTCGAATTTGGAAACCAACCGCGACAAGCTGTTGCAAATCGTCCTGTTTGGGCAGCCGGAGCTGGATCAAAATTTAGCCAAGCCGCACATGCGCCAAGTTAAGGAACGCATCACCCACAGTTTTTTCCTGCAGCCGATGCGGCTTAAAGATATCGGTGATTACCTGAATTTTCGGCTGCGCGCCGCCGGCTATCGCGGCCCTGACCTGTTCACCGAACGCTGCATCGCGATGATCACGAGGGTGTCGCAAGGCTTGACGCGTCGCGTTAATATTCTCGCCGACAAAACCCTACTCGCGGCCTATGCCGATGGAGTCTACACGTTAGAGCCGCGCCACGTAACCGCCGCGATCGAGGATAGCGATTTCGGCCGACCGCGCGGTTGGTCGCCAGCACTCGGATGGGTGCTCGGAAGCGGCCTAGCTATTGTCGCGCTGGTGTGTGCGATTTGGGCCGCTTCGCCCCTCGTCGGCGATACCCTAAAGACAGGGGCGGCGGCGCAAGCGGGCCGCTGATCGGCGCGCGGTAAAAATAGCAACGGCCTGAGAGGCAACAAGGATCCGGCTCTCAAGGTATGTATGGTTGCGAGCTGTCTGTATCGGCGCGGCCAAGGCTGCGCACGGACCATGAACCGGCAATGCCATCGCCCCTCCCTTTTCCTGGTGCCCCCGACGCCAGCCCCTGGCAGCATTTGCTGGGTGGCCTCGGGCCATATCTACGCCATAAAGGGAGGCTGGGACGGGGTAGCCCGAGGCTAGCCACAGGCCTACCGGGTGGCCTAGGGCCAGGGCCAGGGATTTCACGGAGGCGACGCACGATATCCGTTTGAAATCCCCCTTTTAAAAAGGGGGAAGGCGTGACGCGCGGCCTCAGTGGATAAGTGAGGTTCATGGAAAGTGGGTGCGTTGTAAAAAATCGCGCAGCACTTGCGCGCATTCGCGAGCGTGAGATAGCGGCAAGCCATGCTTGGAATTCGCGAACACTTGCAACTCGGCGCCTGGAATCGCTGCCCGCATGGACGCCATGATTTCCAGCGGAATAAATGGACTGGCTTCCGGCGCGAGTAGTAATGTCGGCACTTTGATTTCCTGCAATCGCAGCGTGAGGTCACTCGCCAGCAATAGATCGGCCAAACCTACGGTGGCGTCCATAGAGCAGGTCTCGTGAACGCGAGTGTACCAAGCGTGCAACTCCGGTGTCAGTGCATTGGGATGAAAGCGCCACTGCATCATCTGCCGCGCCCAAGCGGCTTGTCCGCCCCGTTCGACGATCTCGCGCCAGCTTTTGACATTGCTGACCAGCCCGCCGCGTGCTGCGGCATTGGATAGGCACAGGCTCAATAACTTTTCCGACGCCTTCAAAGCAAAAGCCAGCGCCGCGGTGCCGCCGATGGATTCGCCGACCAAATGAAAACGCGTGGTGCTAGCAGCTTGCGCGAAGGCGAGCAGATCATCGATCAATGCATCGAAAGACCACTTGAAGTCCTTGGCCGGCACGTCCGATAGGCCAAAGCCACGCATGTCAAAGCGCACCAAGCGATAGCGGGTAGCGAGAACCGGCAACCAATCGGCCCAGATATGGCTGTTGGCGCCGATGCCGTGGTGAAACAAAATCGTCTGCGGATTTTCGATCCAGTCGGGAACGATATCGCAGATGGAATAGTGAAGTGCGCCGGTTGGGGTCTGAACAGTAGGCATAAGTGAATTCTCGGATTGAATTAATCGTAGGCGACCAGTTCTTTACCGCGCGTCTCCGGAAATAGCGACACCATCAGTATGACCACGGTGAAGCCAATCACCGCGACAATGCCGATGGATTGCCCCAAAGGCATGCCGCTGCTCATCGCGCCGACGATTGGCGCGGTGAAGGCGCTTAAGCCCCGACCGAAATTGTAGACGAAGCCTTGGCCGGAGCCGCGCACGCGACTCGGAAAAAGTTCAGTGAGAAACGGCCCGCAACCGCTGAAGTTACCGGACACAAAAAATCCCAGCGGAAATCCCAAGAACAACATCATGGTATTACTGATGGGAATCAGCGTGTAGAGCACCGCGATGATCGCGGAGCCGGTGGCGAAGATGAAGAACGTTTTCTTGCGTCCAAGGAGATCCGACAGATAGGCCGCCGCCAGATAGCCGATGAAGGAACCGACGATAACGACCATGGTGTACCACCCGGTATTCATAACCGACAGTCCGCGTTCGGTCTTGAGGAATGTAGGAAGCCAGGTGAACACGGCGTAATAACCGACCATCATGCCGGTGGTCATCATGCTGGCGAGCACCGTCGTGCGTAACAAAGTTGGCGAAAAAATCTCCAGGAAATGTCCACCTTGCTGCGCGACTTTATCTTTGGTCGCGTTAAACACCTCGGGCTCCTTAACGTTTTTTCGGATGTAGAAGACCAACAGTGCCGGCAGAATGCCGACCCAGAACATGGCGCGCCAGGCCAGCGCTTCGGGTAACAACTGGTACAAAAGAACGTAAAGAATATTTGCCGCGCCCCAACCGACCGCCCATCCGCTTTGCATGGTTCCCACCGCTTTGCCGCGATGCTCCGGCCGGATCATTTCACCGATTAGGACGGCGCCCACTGCCCACTCGCCACCAAAGCCCAGCCCTTGCAGCGCGCGGGTCACCAGCAACTGCTCATAGGAATTAGTAAAGCCGCACAAGAAAGTGAAGAAGGCGAACCACAATATGCTGAGCTGAAGAATACGCACCCGACCGTATTTGTCAGCGAGGATGCCTGCCAACCAACCGCCAATGGCAGAGGCCAGCACGGTGACAGTGATAATGAAGCCCGCCTGAGTTTTGGACATGCCCCACACGGCGATGAGCGTCGGGATGACGTAGATGTAGACCATCACATCAATGGCATCCACGGCCCAGCCGCCGAAGGTGGCGATCAGCGTTTTACGCTCGCGCGACGATAGCTCTTTCAACCATGTGAACATGGACTTCCTCCCCTATATTTGTTCCATGCGCAATCATACGCCAGGTTTTTAGCGACCGGCGTACGGCAGGCCCAGCGCTGTGCGGTAGAATGCCACCCAAGTCAAACAACGACTTCGGGCAAGGAATCAAACTGATGCAACAATTTCCAAGTTCGTCTTACAGGCAGCAGAATAATCGATTTAGGGGGAGCGCAGCATGAATCAAACGGGGATTCACCAACAGGGAAGCGGCCACACGGGCTTTTTCCAGCGCGTCGCTTTAGGTGTCACGGCATGGACCGAACGCTGGTTTCCCGACGCGTTTATCTTCACCGCATTGGCCGTGCTCGCTGTCGCGCTCGGCGCGTTAATGATCGGCGCTCCGGCAAAAACTATTGCTGTGTCATTTGGCGCCGGTTTTTGGAGCTTGATCAACTTTACGATGCAAATGGCGATTATTGTCATCATCGGTTACGTCGTCGCCAGTTCGCCGCCGGTGAAACGCATGATCGACGCCTTGGCGTCGGTACCGAAAACCGGCCGTGGCGCCATCGCGTACGTTGCGTTCGTCAGCATGCTGTGCTCGCTGCTGAACTGGGCGCTGAGCCTGGTTTTCGCCGGCCTGTTGGTGCGTTCACTGGCGCGACGCACGGATCTGAAAATGGATTATCGCGCAGCGGGCGCGGCGGCCTATTTAGGGCTCGGTTCAATTTGGGCGCTGGGGATTAGTTCATCGGCGGCGCAGTTGCAGGCCAACTCCACAAGCTTGCCGAAGCCGATCATGCAGATCACCGGCGTCATTCCCTTTAGCGAAACGATCTTCACTTGGCAATCCATGCTGATGTGCCTGATCTTGCTAATCCTGTCATTAGTCATTGCCTATCTTTCCGCGCCGTCCGAAGCGCAATCCCATACCGCCCACGATCTCGGCGTCGACGTCAGCAATGAAAGCGATGCGCTGCCGCAGCGCGAACGCCCTGGTGAATGGCTTGAGTACAGCCCGATCCTTACAGTATTCATCGTGGCGCTTGGCATCGGCTGGATATGGAATGAATTCGCGACCAAGGGATTCATCCTCGGCATTTCCAACCTGAACAGCTATAACTTTTTGTTTTTTATGTTGGGGCTGCTACTGCATTGGCGCCCGCGGCGTTTCTTGGATGCCGTCGCAAAATCAATCCCGGCCACGGCGGGAATCATGGTTCAATTTCCCTTGTACGGCGGCATCGCCGCCATGCTCACCGAGCCTACCGGCACGGGAGGATTTTCCCTCTCCCATGAACTCGCCAGCGTATTTGTCGGCTTAGCCTCGACCGAAAGCTACCCGATCTTCATGGGCATTTATTCGGCGATTCTAGGATTTTTTGTGCCCTCGGGCGGCGGCAAATGGATCATCGAAGCGCCTTACGTCATGCAAGCGGCGATCGATCTCAAAGTCCATCTCGGCTGGGCAGTGCAAATCTACAATGCAGCGGAAGCGTTGCCGAATTTAATCAACCCGTTTTGGATGTTGCCGCTGCTCGGCATTCTCGGTTTGAAAGCACGCGACTTAATTGGCTATACCTTCACGCAATTCGTCGTGCATGTACCGGTGGTGTTGTTTCTTTTGTGGATTTTGGCGGGTACGCTGAGTTATCAGCCGCCGGTTATGCCGTGAGCGTTGAGTGCGTTTCGATCTAGTTAGGTTGCTGGCTCCGAAAATATACGGACCAACAGGGCGAGGTCGCCTGAATAGCCTACAGCGAGATTCATAGCTGATGTCGAGGTATCGTCAGAGTCCACGGCAGATCAAGTGCCCGCAGCCTTCCCCAGATAGGCTGCATGCAGCGCTTCGCTGCCGAGCATCTCGTCGGATGGGCCTGATCCGACGATATGTCCCGTCTCAACCAAATAGCAATAGTGTGCGTGCCGTAGCGCTTTTTCTACGATCTGTTCTACCAATAAAATCGACATGCCGGATCGACACAGCTCGGATGCGACGTCGAGGATTCGATCGATGACGATGGGCGCAAGTCCGCCCGAGGGCTCATCGAGGATCAGCAGTTTCGGCGCGGCGATTACGCCTTGGGCGACCGCGAGGATTTGTTGCTGCCCGCCGGACAAGCGTGATGCGTTTTGATGGCGCTTGTCGGCAATCTCGGGAAATAGTGTGTAGATGCGCTCAAGTTTCGAGCGGTCGCCTTTAGGTGTGTGGACGTAGGTGCCGATTAAAAGATTATCTTCCACGGTGAGCGCATGGAACACACGGTGACCTTCCAACACTTGGACCACGCCGGCCTGCACTACGGTTCGCGGACTTGCGGAACTGATATCAACGCCGTCGAAAATCACGCGCCCGCCGCGCTTAGGAATCAAGCCGGATACCGCGTGCAAGATCGTGCTCTTACCCGCGCCGTTGCGCCCGAGCAGCACGACGAACTCACC
>JANMJR010000130.1:0-9414 GCA_031371465.1 Pseudomonadota bacterium | reverse complement strand
TCCACCGGATTACCGCTTTTCATAAGCAGTCCGATCCACGCGGCGAAAATCATCGCCCAACCGACATCGATGCCGATGAGGATTAACACGAGGAAAGAGATGAACAGTATGAGCAGCAAAGCTAGAAGTGGTGCGAACCGGTTACTTCGTCACCACGCACGCGGCGCACGAGCCGGTGGGCGATGACAAAAAACATCAGAACGAAAGCAATCAACATCGCGGCGGCGGGCCATGCGGCGGTGAGATCGGTACCGGTAATGAGTTGATCTCCGCTGACAGAAAAAACCGTCCACGACTTGACCACGACGACACCGATCAACACCAGTAGGGCAAGGTCGAACGCGGCGTAAATCCAGCGGCGCGCGGCGGCCGGCAGCAGTCGGTCGGCCAAATCGACGCGAATTTCGGTGCCGTCCTTGAGCGCCAGCGCAAAACCCAGGAAGCACAGCCAGGTTAGCCCGATCTTGACGTACTCTTCGGGCGAATCGCGCCATACCGTAACGAATCGATCCACGGTCTGCGAGCTGACGATCAGCAGCAGGCCGAGCACCACGAGCGCAACTACGCCCGCCCATATCGCGATCAGCAATCGCTTCATGGAAGATCCGACGCCGATGTCTTGCTTACTTTTCCGCCGCGCGTATCTTGTCGACGAAACCTTCGGGCCAGAGCTTGCCCTCGTATTTCTTGTAAAGATCTTTTACCACGTCGCGGAACGCCGCTTGATCCGGTTGAGTAACGGTTACGCCGTTTTTCTTCAGCGTATCGAGCGCTTCCTTTTCATAGGCGGTCATCGCCTTGGTCAAAGCCGCGCCGGCATTCTTGGCGGCCTGCTTGAGCACATCGCGTTCGCCTTCGGTCAGCGATTGCCACAGCTTTTCATTGGCATAGTAAGCGGCAGTATCGAACACATGGTCGGTATTGGAATAGAACTTAGCCACCTCGTACCACTTGAAGCCGATGATGGCATCCAGCCCGTTCTCCTGGCCTTCCACTTGTCCGCGCGACATCGACATATAGATGTCGCCCATTCCCATAATCACGGGCTTGGTGCCCAGTTCGGCCCAGGTTGCCCGCATCAGCTCGATCGGCGGGGTACGCATTTTCATTCCCTTCAAATCGGCGGGCTTAGCGATCGGACCTTTCACCGTCAGCAGACCACGCGGTAGCCGCGCGCCGTAACAGCCGAAAATTCTGACGTTGGATTGCTTAGCCAACTCTTCGTAGATGGGTTGGAACAGCGGTCCGTTGATGACTTTTTCCACCACATCGCGGCTGGTAAAAAGATAAGGCACGTAGGCCACATTGAGCGCCGTGCCACCCTTTAGCACGGACGCGTTTGCCGGTCCGAGAAAAACCAGATCCACGGTGCCGGTCTGGGTGCCGGTCACGAGCGCTTGAATATCGCCCAATTGCGCGTCGGGGAAGAGATTGACTTTGAGCTGCCCGTTGGACAGTTTGTCGACCTCTTTAACGAATTCCGCGGCGCCCACGTGCAGCACAGTAGCCGTCGGCCACGGCGAGCCCATGCGCAACTCCTTCACGGCGAAAGCTTGCTCGGCGTGAAACGAGGAGAACGCTAACAAAAACAGTAAACCGCGTCGTAATATCATGGTGGCTCTCCCCTCATCACGTTGATCGTTGAATGTCGTTAATTCCCCGAAGTGGCGGTCTCGACCAGTTTATAAGTCTAACGCATCTGCGAAAAATTAGCCTGGGTTGTGGCGTGTGCCGTGCGAAGGCGGCGCTTTTCAGCGGGTGCACGCCCTACCCGGCGAAATGCACTAGCCGGAAGCAACCGGAGCAACTGTTGAGGAAACGAAATGGTTGAAGCCTTCGGGTAAATCGTGTCACGAAATGGTGACAGCGCGTATACAAGGAAAGCGCACGAAATACGCAAAACCCTTTGGCGTGGTCCGTGATGACCAACTGGAAGGAGCGACCAGGCGCCTTGAGGTGACGGAGGCCCGTAGTACTGCTGAACCTACCGCTGCGTTTACGAAGCGTCCAGAAGGGCTTTTCCGGCTACCAAATCGCTTGAGTCAAAGCCTTCCGTAAATTTGCTGAACACCGACGCAAGAAGGTCGCGCGCTTCGCGGGCCTTCTCCTGTCCGCGCCAGAGTTGACAAATATTCATAGCACAGCGTAATTCCCAGAACAAGGCGCTCTGTTTCCGAGCCTTCTCCATCCCCGCTAGGAAAAGCGCCTCGCCATCGATCTCAGACGTTGGCTTTCCAGTTAGAAGAACGATGGCCCCCTTAATTCGAAGCAATTCTGGGAGTCCCCAGCGCTCTTCGCTTTGGTCCGACCGCGCGAGCGCTTCATCGATGGTAGCGAGGCCCTGTTCGATTGCGCCTGCATTAGCTAGGCTTTCCGCCAACGATCCGAGAAATGTCGTGAGATATTGAACGAACTGTGCTTCACGAAGTTCATCAATTGCTTCACGAAGTACCGCGATGCCGGTTTCGAAGTTGCCACGCTTATTGAGAAGCATGCCTTTAAAGCAACGTCCGTAGGCATGCCAAAAATCGAAACCGTGTTTTGACGCTTGTTGCAGCAACAAGTCTATATAGTGCTCTGCTGCGATTAAATCTCCTACGAAAAGTGCGACTGGACACGCTGATTGCGCCAGCGCGTTACATAGGGTCAATGGATGATTTATCGATAGCGCTTCGTCGATGTTGCTTTTTACGGTACGCAAAGCTCGATCGACAAATCCTTGAAGCCAAATTACTTGCGAAAATGTAATGCGGGCCGTCACGCGCTGCTCAAACTGAAACCGAACGACATGCGATCGGTGTTTCGGTGGGATATAGCGATCAAGCATTCGCTCTATATGGCGCTGTGCGCCGCGTTCATCACCCTGAAAATGAAGCGAGACGCCCATCATCCGGTCACCGATGGGCGAAACGAACGGATCCGTTGAATTTTGCGCTACCTCGAAGAATCTCTTTGCGAGGACAAGTGCGGCCGCGAACTTCCCATTGTTGATATGTGAAGCCCATAAGCCCCACAGAGCTCGCAATTGATAATCGTTGTCGCCAAGTTCAATTGCAAGTTCAAGCGTCCTTGTCCATGCGGCACCCGTTTCGCGCATGGCGCCTTTCGTATACATCAGAGACCACCCGAGGGCTGCATACAAGTGCATTTTGCCGCGCGGATTCAAGTCCAATCCCGTTTCAACAAAAGACAACGCCGTTTCGACCCGACGGCGACATTCGTCCATGAGCGATAATTCAGTCCATAGCGCTACTGCAGCGACCGTGAGGACGCTGCCTATGGTTTGGTCGCCTTTGTCCGAATATGCCCAATCCAGTGCCGCCCGCACATTATCTAGCTTGCGACGATAAGTTTCTAACCACGCTTTTGTAGGCTGAGTTTCCCATTCGCTGTCGGCGCGCTGAAACAGCGCCTGATAATACTCCGCGTGGCGTCGAGCATATTTCTGACGTTCGCCGTTTGCGTTAAGTTTTTCAAGGGCGTAAACGCGTGTTGTCTCAAGCAATCGATAGTACACACGCTCGCCCGACACATCCGAGTATACAAGTGACTTCGACACTAGGTTCGCGAGAATATCAACGGCGTCCGACGGTGACGTTTCGTCATTTTCCACCAGCGCGCAGGCAGCCTCCAGCGTAAAGCTTCCTGCAAAAATTGCCCATCGATTTAATAGCTCGCGCTCGGGCGCGAGTAGCAAATCGTAACTCCAATCGAGCGTTGCCCGCAGCGTTTGATGTCGATGCAGTGCAGTTCGACGGCCACCGGTAAGAAAAGTCAAGCGATCATCCAGACGTGATGCAATAGCGTCCAACCCCAGCGTGGCTGCACGCGCTGCTGCTAGTTCGATGGCAAGCGGAATACCATCCAGATGCCGACAGATCGTCGCGACGATCGCAATGCTTTGGGAATTTTTCGAAAATTTATCCTCAATTGCGTTTGCGCGAGCGACGAACAATTTGACCGCGCCGTACTGTCGCAACGCCGCCGGGTCTTGCACATCTTCTGCGGGCATGTCGAGCGCCGGAACACGGTAGACGTACTCACCCTCAGCCCTGAGCGGCTCACGACTGGTCGCGAGCATATGTAAATTCGGATTAGCTCGCGCCATTAAATCGACCATTCGCGCCACCGAGTCGATCACATGTTCACAATTGTCGATTATGAGCAAAGTATGCTTCGAACCCAACGACTTGGCGAAGTTTTCCAGAGATGCAACGCCGCCCGAGAACTTAAGTCCCATTGCGGCGAAAATAGTATCCGAAACGAGCGCCTCGTTAGCCAATGGCGCCAGCTCCGCGAGACAAACTCCATCGGCAAAACTTGGCAAAACATGACGTCCCGCCGCCAAGGCGAGTTTGGTCTTACCGATACCTCCCTCACCTGTCAGCGTTACGATGCGATGTTTCGTGATAAACGCGGTCACTTCGGCGAGCAGGTCATCTCGGCCGATCAGATCCGAAGTCGACGCAGGAAGATTTGTCTCAATTTGGGCGGATAAAGAGCGGACTGCAGAGGACCGGAGTTGGCCCGCGAATTGATACCCGCGCCCCGCGACGGTCCTAATTAAATCGCGATCCTCACCGAGCGCTGTGCGCAAAACGGAAATCTGGGCCTGAAGACTATTTTCTTCTACGACCCGCCCGGGCCAGGCGAAGCCCATAATTTCATCTTTACTGAGAATTGATCCTCTAGCATCGATAAGCGCCAATAGCACATCGAACGCGCGGCTGCCAAGCGCTACAAGGCGGTTGTCGGCATATAATTCTCGCCGAAAAACATCCACCTTGAATCGCCCAAACTCAAGAATTGCCGACGTGCCGGATACGGGATCCATTGGTCCATATTGTACAGGACAAATTCAGGCATTTTCAGATTTTTTCAGAAGAATGGCGGTAAAAACCTCATTGCTGCGATGCAGCGATTGGGTTTTCAGAAGAATTCATACATCGGAAAGAACACGTCAGCAAACAACAAGGACTTGTCAGGCTCGCCAGCGTACCTTACCGAACATCAACTAGGAAAAGGAGCTCACCATGACCAGCCGTATCAATATGAAATGCACCATAGCTATTGCAACATTATTTTCATCAGCCTTGGCAGTTTGCGCCACCAATCCGCTGCAGCCCAATTTTTACGCCGACAAGTTCGGTAGTAACTTACCTCCAATTCAATCGGAAACTACGACACCTTATCAAGATAGCAAGAATCCGTTACATCCGAGCTACGCACAGATTGGCGTTGATCGATGGGCGTTAACGCGTTCGACGTCAGGACTTAACTACAGTCAAGCCAGCAACCCGTTGCATCCATCGTTTCGCCGGTGAGATAACGGGGTCTGTTCAAACCGGATTATGGACATGCGTTTCGCTTCCAATGAAATGAGCAACCGCTTTCAAAATGATCGCGGTTGTTTCTTTCGGCCGCGAAATAATTGGGAGGTGACTCGCGCGCACCACAACGATCTTTGCTTTCTTGCGTTTGACCATGTCGTGCTGGAGTCTCGGGTAAATTATGCGATCCTGTTCAGTCAGCAGATATCACGTCCGCTTGGTTTGCCATGTGGCCGCCGAACCCCGCTCGTCGAACGTAACAGATTGTTTGGCGCGCACAGAGCCAATTGCTACACGTCACCGGCACGAATCGGCCATCCCAGAGCCGCTTACGAATTTAAGCTTGAGTTCCATCATCGATCGATTTTGGGCCTTAGCCCGAGGTAAATTATGAATATGCAATCGCCAGGTTTTGGCTCCGTACTGCGCACCGCAACTGCGGTTACCTATAAGTCGAATGTGACGGTACTGATCGCGCACCCTTGTCCTCTTGTGTCAGCGGGGCTCCTCACAACGTTGCGGCAAATGCCGGAATGTGAGGTAAGCGAATGGGATCCGTCGCACCGCGGGCGAACTGGGGAGCCGCGGTTATCGGGGGTTGATGTGGTAATCAGTGACTCCGTGGGGGAGATCGAGCGTCTCGCCAGTCACGTCCATGGCCGCTATAGCGACGGCTTAGGTAAACCAAAGATTCTGCTAGTGACATCGAGCGATACCAATACCGATAATGTATCCGAGGTCGAACCTGGAGTGGAAGGTCGTCTTTCTCTCCGATGTGGCAAAGAAGAATTGTTCGATGCAGTACGGTGTCTTAGTGATCGTGCAACTCAGACCGGGCGGCGCCATCCCCAATTCGTAGCGCGCAAAAAAACGGAAGTCGAAGATCCGAACCCAAATGCGGAGACAGTAGCCGTTAAAGAAGACGATTCGTTTTTCGCGCACCAAGCGCAAACGGCCCCCATTAATGGCTTACAGCGGGCCTGCGATGGAACAGAACTATCGGTACGCAAAGAAAAAAGTACACTGGCGCTCGGTGGAATAGCGCCAGGTGCGCTGCGAAGGGTTCGCGAGCATGTCGAACTCAGGTTATCCGAAACACTCGAATTGTCGGAACTTGCCGCGGTGGCCGGGCTATCGCAGTGTCATTTCTCACGAGCGTTTAAACAGAGTGTTGGGGAAACACCGCACCGGTACTTGATGCTACGCCGCGTTACTGCTGCCATCGAGTTGATCAAGCATACGGACCAACGGTTGACCGATATCTCCCTTTCGGTCGGATTTTCCGATCAGAGCCACTTTACCCGAACATTCGTTAAGCTCACCGGGGAAACGCCTCGTGCATATAGGTACAGACACCGCTAGCGCGAGACGCAAAAACGTCATTTGGGGTGCGGCTAGCACTTCGACGCATTCCGATTTCGAAGCTCGCTTTTTTGTTTTAAATGGATGCAACGCGCGTCATTCTGGTTACCAATTACTAGGCGTATCCTCAATCTTCACAACGTTTGGTCGCCATGGGGAGACCCACGGTTGAGCACTACAAACCGATGGCTATTCAACGCTGGTCGACGTTAGCCGTTGATCCGTCGCAGTGCCTCGACTTTTACCCGCATGCGTTGGCGACTGCATTTGTTCCAATGCGTGTACTTCAGGCCATCAACGCGTTCTTGATGGCCACTTCGTTGACCTACAATTCGCAGAGCGCTTCGCACGAAACACTTTCGCTTGCCAACTACATATCGCCGGTGACATAGGCGGCTTCCAGAACTTGTCGTCACATCGCTTTTCCACTCGCAGGTTATTTTTTGAAACACAATCGCACGCACAGTTACGCAATAGGATCGACTTAGTGCGACCGAGAATTGTCTGTTCACCCAACTAGCGCAAAAATTAGGCAAATTTCGCGTCTTTCGTGAAATACGTCTGCGTTGATTAAGCGCACGATCAAATTAAATCTCCGTACCGTAGCTGCCACGGGTCGCCTGTCGTTTTAAGATGAAATTTACTGTTCGGCGATTCTATAGCGACTGTTCACCTATGTCGTTTAGTTCGCGTTCCCAATGGCAATGATGTTTTCTAGAGGGGTTCTCGTGAGTACCGGTAACTTGATTACGCACGACCAAATAACTGTAAGCGCAGCCGAGGAATCCAGACTCGCCTGGTTGTGGCTCCCGGCCGCCCTATCTGTTTTTGCCTATCCATTCGCACTAGACGCGTTTCATGCTGCATACGCTGCGCATGGTTTCGCCCCTGGCGCGGTACTTGCAATTTCGGTCGCTTATTCAGTGCCAGCATTCGCGGTTTGGGTCGCGTGGCGGCTCGGTCGAATCGCACATCCTCGCGCGCGAACATTGGTGGCGCGCCGGGCTGTGCACCTCTTCGTTGCAACACCACCGATCTTCACCCTTATGGGCGTCTTGTTGTATCTGATGAAGATCAATAACGCAGACATTCCGACCTGGATCGGACTCTGGACCGCCATAGGTTTGATCTTCGCCCTCACAACCTTAACAATCAATCCCGACACGCCGGCACCGACGATCAGCGACGACACGCGGCGGATAGGCATGCTGCGCGTTACACATGGTTACGTCGCAGTAGGACTTCTCATACTGTTCCTCGCGTCACATTTGCTAAACCACGTCTTCGGATTGGTAAGTTCCGAAAAACATACGAGCGTAATGGAGGTGCTTCGCGTCATTTATCGCAATGCGTGGGTCGAGCCAGTGCTGATAGCGCTGGTTTTCTTTCAAGTTTTGTCAGGCCTCGTGCTCTGGCGACCACGCACAGCAGAGCCCACCGACTTTCTTGGGACATTGCAAACCGCGTCCGGCGCGTATCTCGGCATGTATCTCGTCGCACACGTGAACTCGGTCTTTACGCTTGCACGCTATTTCGATGTGGACACGAACTGGGACTGGGCGACCGGCGCGCCAGCCGGTCTCGCCGCCGATGCATGGAATGTGCGCCTTATTCCCCACTACTCGCTAGCGGTATTCATGTTGCTCGCACATCTGGCGTGTGGATTGCGGATCGTGATGCGCGCACACAGGGTGCCCGAACTTCATGTTGGGCGCCTCACATGGTCTCTCGTTTTCGCCGGCGCGTTGGTGGCGATTGTTATCTCATCCGCGATTCTTGGAGCCAGATTCTAAAGGATATCTTTTCGAAGTTCGTGGCAATCGAAGACATGGTTACCTCATATAGTTGGAAATGGCGCGTCGGCGCGACGCAGCGCCTGAGCAGCATGCAGCAAGCAGCGCGCATCACTTTAGTGATATACGCCGCAATCATGTTAATTGGCGCCGACGCACAAAACCTCACGGACGAGGGCGGCCGCCCAATTGAGTACCGCAAGAGCGCGATCGCCATACATGTGGATAACGACTTTCTGGTGGGACGTGGTCGTGATCGCGACTATAGCTGGGGGCTGGCCATAACTTTACCAGGCGACGATAGTGGCTGGACCGCGCCACTGGAAACGGTACGTCGCAGGCTCGATCCGGGCTATTGGAGGTCTGAAGAAAACCCATATCAACCTCACCGCGCCGTGCAATTGGGCCTCTATGCGATGACCCCACAAAAGGATGCAAGTGCTGCTCAGGCCGATGGTGAGCGGCCCTATGCGAGCTTGTTATATCTCACCCGCAGCGCACTTTCGCTAGATTCAACTCAAGATGCCGCGACCTATACCGGCCTGACCATTGGCGTATTGGGCCTAAACGTCGCGCCAACGATACAGAACGCTACGCACCGATTGCTTCGCAACGAAAGGCGCAATGGTTGGGGCGAGCAAATTTCCAAAGGAGGTGAACTAACGGGCCGCTATGTCATGGCTCGCCAGTACCTCTTCGCCATGAGCCACGAAGCGGGCCGTTCGACGGAATTCAAAGTCACGGGCGGCGCAAGCGTGGGCTTTATTTCGGAAGTGAATGCCGCATTGTCCTATCGCGCGGGACGATTCAGTTCGCCGTGGTGGAGTTTCGCGCCAGAGTTGCGTGATTACACGGCGGCGCCCCTCGCCGCGATTCCGATTGGTAGCGGAAACCGCGTAGCGGAGCGGTTCCTATTTGCGGGAGCTCGC
>JANMJR010000113.1:0-4772 GCA_031371465.1 Pseudomonadota bacterium | reverse complement strand
CAACATTACAAAACTGTAATCTGATGAGCCGGAAATAACGCGACCAGCGAACAGCCTAACCGGCAAACTGGAGTGTGAAACGCGTAATGCCTCGTTCGCTGGCCACGGCAGCGTTCCCACCATGCAAACTCATAATGGACTTTACGATAGCCAAACCCAACCCTGAACTCTCTGAAGAATTCTCTCGTGCAGGGTCGACGCGGTAGAAGCGATCGAACAGTCGCGGGAGATGCGCAGGTGGAATAACCGCTCCGGGGTTCGAGACGTGGAGCTGCGCGCCGCGCGGTAACGATTCCGCAATCTCCATTTGTATCGTGTTGCCGGGTAGCGTGTGGCGAATCGCGTTCGACAGTAAATTAGCGATTGCACGCTGCACCATAGACCGGTCGCCCACGATTGCTCCTTCACCCATCAGGTGAATCTTAACCTGACGTTCCTGCGCCAAGGATTCGAAGAATTCCACGACGGCTGCAGCCTCCTGAGACAGCTTCAGCGACTCCAACTTAAGGGCGCTTTGGCCATGGTCAGCCTTAGCCAGAAACAGCATGTCCGAAATCATCCTGGTGAGGCGGTCGACCTCTTCCAGATTGGATTCAAGCGCTTGCTGATATTCCGCCACACTGCGCGGCTTCGACAAAATTACTTGGTTGTGCATCACCACATTGGCAATGGGTGTTCGCAACTCGTGCGCCAAATCAGAAGAAAAAGCGGAAAGCCGAGCGAAGGAATCGTCCAAACGAGCGAGCATGGCGTTAAACGCGTCGGCCAGCGGCTTAACCTCATCGGGAATATTTTCGCTCTTTAGTCTTTCTCCCAAACGTGAAACTGATATCGTTCCCGCGGCTTTTGCTATCACCGATAACGGGCGCAACTCACGCCGTGTTACCCATACTCCCAGAATGACCGAGGCAATATACGCCACCAGCAAAACACCGACGATGGTCTTTCGAAAGCGCGTCAACAACGCTTGATGTTCGGACGCATCCAACACCAAAACGATACGAACTTGCGGCGCAGACGCAGTACCCACTGCACCCCATGCCGACATGATGCGAAACTGTCCACCCGTTTTAGGATACCAATCCCGGGCCGAACTGGGAACCTCATTCGCTTTGGTGGATGACGGTATGGCATCGACTGGAATATCAAAGCCGGAGGTCCCAAAAATCGTGCTCCCATCCTGACTGAATAGCCACAAATGCAGCGAGTTGTGGCCGACCATGGAATCACGAAATCGGTGCACATCACCCGGAATATCGGCCTCTTCCTTGAGTTCGGATAGCATATGTCGCATCAATTCGACTTTGCCTGCCAATTCCGCTGTATCTTGCTGCTTGAAATGTTCGACCAAGGCGTAATACATGTGCCAGCCTACTGCAATCAGGATGACGGACGAGATCAGTGCAAAAAAAATAGTCAGGCGCAAAGTGATCGAACGGCGCGTCATGCACCTGCCTCCCGCACTTCCAGGACGTAGCCCATGCCACGCATGGTGTGGATCAATTTCGGCAGGTAGTTATCGTCGATCTTGGCGCGCAGCCGCCGCACCGCCACCTCCACAACATTGGTGTCGCTATCGAAGTTCATATCCCAGACGTTAGACGCGATATAGGCGCGCGACAGCACTTCGCCGGGGCGATGCATGAACAAAGTCAACAATGCAAACTCCTTGGCCGTGAGGTCAATCCGATCACCGCCTCGGGTAGCGCGCCTTTTCAGTACATCGACTTCCAGATTCGCGATGCATAGGGTCTCCGGCTCGCGCGCCTTAGCGCGGCGTAGCAAGGTGCGGACCCGCGCCAACAATTCAGAAAACGCAAATGGTTTGATCAAATAGTCGTCGGCGCCCAATTCGAGGCCTTTCACGCGATCCTCCACCTTGTCGCGGGCGGTCAGAAACAGAACGGGCATCGTTTTATCGGCACGCCGCAATTCCCGCATCACCGACCATCCGTCAATGCCCGGCAGCATGACATCGAGCAGAATGAGGTCGTAATCCCCGGTAAGCGCTAAATGCTGTCCATCCACACCGTCACGCGCTAGGTCAACGACGTAGCCGTTCTCCGTCAGACCTTGACGCAGATAGTCGCCCATCTTTTTTTCATCTTCGATAATCAAGATTCTCATGTCACGTGCATTTTAATTATCTGATCTTGTATTTATCCATGATCCGACACGCGGACGCAATGTAACTTTTGTAAACATTACAGAAATGTAATGTTGGCGTCAGCTAAGTTAAGGATACTTTTTTCTATCATGGTACAGCCTAAGACGAACTGTGCAGTGGTGCTGTCTGGTTCATTAATGATCTCAATTTGTTGTAAATAGGAAGAATCATGAGAATCATATCAAGAGTGACATGTTTGACATCGGTGCTGTTCGCCGCTCCGTTTGTCGTCGCAGTGCCTGCCGGCTCCGCGACAGCGCAACAAGTGCGGCTCGATCCAAGCGATCCCAGCGCTCCGGTTGCGGCGGCCACCACTGCGTCAGCGTTCGCCGATTATCAGCCTTTCCGCGAGCAAAAAGTCGCTCCATGGCGGCAGGTTTTGGATGAAGTCGCCGCTGTTCCAGGGGCTACGGGCCATACGGGACATAGCGCGACGGCTGCAACGACCACCGCGCCCAAGGAAACCATACGGGCGCCCAGCGACGACGAACGCCGTGACAGCATGGCGAAGACCGAGCCCCCGGCTCCTGCGCCTGCTGACAAGCCCACAACAGAGCCAGGCGCCACCATTATGGCGACGGGTGTCGTTCAAAGTATCGATAAAGCTAACGCCAAAGTGAAGCTGATACACGATCCGATCGCGGCCCTGGGCTGGCCGAAAATGACGATGTTCTTTCGCTTGAAAGAAGCCGCGCTTGCCGAACAAGTGAAAGAAGGCGATGCCGTGCAATTTTATCTGGAAAAAGCCACCTCGGGATATGTTATCTCGGGCTTCAAAAAAGCGCTGCCGGATAACGGCACGCGCGGCGCGGGCAAGGGAGATAAGCAATGACTTTTATTGTTCACCCCAGCCTGAACCGCTCCAAATTACCAATACTCGCGGCAGTAGTTCTGCTGCTTGGCGGGTGCGCCACGCTATCGCGCGATGGCGGCTTTGGCGCCGTCGCAATCATCGCGAAGGAACGCCTCGCGAAAGATACGCAGTGGGTGCGCTCCGAGTCCGACGCCGACGGCGTACAAGCCATCGTGAAAAAACTCCTTGCCCAGCCGCTTACGGTCGACGACACCATACAGGTTGCGCTGCTAAACAATCGCGGACTACAGGCGACTTATGCTGAATTGGGCATCGCCGAAGCCGATTTGGTGCAGGCGAGCCGACTGCGCAATCCGGTTTTCGGTTATACCAATGTGCGTGGTGGTGGTGCGCTTGAAATAGACAAGAGTTTAGGATTCGACTTTTTGCAATTTCTGACTATTCCATTGGCGAAGCGTATTGAATCCAGGCGTTTTGAGCAAATCAAGCTATTGGTCGCCAACGAAGCGCTACGAGTCGCCGCCGAGACGCGAAAAGCGTATTTCCAAGCGATAGCGGCGCGTGAAAGCGTCGGTTACGCGGAACAAGTTAAAACTGCGGCGGAAGCCGGCGCACAGCTTGCGGAGCGCATGGCGCGCGCGGGTAATTTTAGCAAGCTTGACCAAGCGCGCGAGCAGGTGTTTTATGCCGACGCCGCTGCACAATTCGCGCGAGCTCGGCAGGTGGCGATTTCGGAGCGAGAAAAACTCACGCGCCTCATGGGCTTGTGGGGTGAAGACATTCGCTTCCAACTGCCCGAGCGCCTGCCGGCGCTACCGGCGACGCATCCGGAGTTGCAGGACTTGGAAGCATTCGCCATGGCGCAGCGGCTCGACATTCAGGCCGCGCGCCGGCGGAGCGAAGCCCTGGCCAGTTCGCTGGGACTGACCAAAGCGACGCGCTTTATCAATGTGCTGGAACTCGGGCCCGCGCAAGTCCGGGGTGCGGGCGAACCCGTTAGAAACGGCTATCAGATTTCGCTTGAAGTCCCGTTGTTCGACTGGGGCGGCGCGCGCATCGCGCGGGCGGAAGCGGTCTACATGCAGTCGGTCAACCGGCTCGCGGAAACCGCCGTTAACGCCCGTTCGGAAGTCCGGGCAAACTACTCGGATTACATTGGTACGTACGATCTCGCCAAACATTACCGCGATGAAATCGTGCCACTGCGTAAAAAAATCTCCGATGAACTATTGTTGCGTTATAACGGCATGCTCACGAGCGTGTTCGAGTTACTGGCTGATTCGCGCGAACAAGTGGCCAGCGTCAACGCATCGATTGAAGCGCTTAAATCATTTTGGCTCGCCGAAACCGACCTGCAAATGGCCCTGGGTGGGCGCTTGCCGGCAACGGCGCTATCGAATGCGCCCGCGGCAGACATGCCGTCGCCCGCCATGGTGAAACCGGCGAAGCCCGACATGGACGCCGATACTCATTCTCAACATCGTAAAGGAAATTGACCATGACCAATCGGCGTGATTTTTTACGCACATCCGGCGCCGTTGCGATGGGCGCGGCCGTAGTGTCGCGCGTTCAAGCCGCCGGCTTACCGGAAGCGCCAATGCAAACCAGCCCCGGTACGCAGCCGCCACTGGTTCCGCCAAACGGCAGGCCTTACCGCCCTGTCGCGACACTCAACGGTTGGACCCTACCGTGGCGCATGAAGGACGGAGTGAAGGAATTTCACCTGATCGCCGAGCCGGTGGTGCGCGAAATCGCGCCCGGCATGAAAGCCAACATGTGGGGCTACAACGG
>JANMJR010000098.1:0-3876 GCA_031371465.1 Pseudomonadota bacterium | reverse complement strand
CGCTTGCCGGAATTATTGCCTGCAACCTGGGACGAAACGCTATCGGTAAAGGCGGAAACCGGCTGGTTCTTCGTCGTCTCGACGCTGTTGCTCGCCTATTCCCAGGGCGGTGGCACTTACACCGGACTGGAAGCCGTATCGAACAACGTCAATACCTTGGCCGAGCCGCGTGTGCAGACCGGCAAATGGACAATGTTTTACATGGCGTCCTCGCTTGCCTTCACCGCCGCCGGGATTCTGTTGCTGTATTTGTTGTGGGATGCCAAACCGGTCGACGGGGAAACGTTGAACGCAGTCGTGTTCCGATCGATTTTCGACACCTGGAGCATCGGCGGCATCGCATGGACGACGTTCATGCTGCCCATCGCCATGTTCTTCACCGCCGGCTTGTTGTTCGTTGCCGCCAACACCGGCTTTCTCGGCGGCCCCGCAGTGCTGGCGAATATGTCGATGGATCAGTGGGTGCCGAATCAATTCGGTTCGCTGTCGAGCCGCCTGGTCACGAAAAACGGCGTGATCTTGATGGGCGTCGCCGCGCTCGCGGTGTTGGTCTGGAGCGGCGGCAAAGTGGAATTGCTGGCCGTGCTTTACAGCATCAACGTATTTTTGACGTTTTCGCTGTCGCTACTGGGCTTGTGTATCTACTGGCTACGCGAGCGTCACCGGGCACACCACTGGCGCCGCCGCTTTGCGTTATCGGCGATCGGTTTCGCGGTGACGGGGAGCATCCTGGTGGTGCTGTTGGTGGAAAAATTCTCCCACGGCGCCTGGGAAACCGTATTGATCACCGGCGCCGTCGTAGCGCTTTGCCTGCTCATCCGCAAACACTACAACGAAACCCGGGCGCAACTGAAAAAAGTCGAAGAAATTTTTACCGGCCAAAGCTACGAAAAATTGGCAACGCCGCCAGCGCTCAATGCCGACGCGCCGACGGCAATCTTCATGGTTAGCCGCAATCGCGGCGCCGGCATGCATACCCTGCTTTGGGTACAGCGCTTGTTTCCCGGCAACTTTAAGAATTTCATTTTTCTTGGCGTCGGCGCCGTGGATACGGCGAGTTATTCGGCCGAAGGTGAAATCGAACGCTTGCAAAGCGAAGTGGAAAAAACCCTCGATTACTTCGTCAATTTTTGTCATCATCACGGCATTGCCGCCAAAGCCTATTCAAGCTACGGCACCGATCGTGTCGACGAATTGACTAAACTCGTTGACCAAGTCTCGGTTGAGTTTTCCAACTCGGTTTTCTTTGCCAGCAAGCTCATTTTCGTCCACGATAACTGGCTCACGCGCTGGCTGCACAATCAAACCTCCCTCACCATGCAGCGTATCCTGCATTTGCGCGGGCAGCAGATGGTGATCTTGCCGATGAAGATCGGCTAATTCAACTCACGGAGATGGCGTGTCTCAACTAACCTCGACAGGAAACAATTTACCCGCCGTGAACGCCACTATTACCTACATCGCGCCAAGTGATGCCCCGGCGCGTGTTCGCGTTTACCCACTCAGCAGCGGCATCCCAACAACGCGACCCGAGGCGACACAACACCGCGTAACCATCCGCGACGCGCGATCGATCGCCGGCCTGCTCCGGCTCGACGAGCAGGGCTTCGCGTTGCATGTCTGGCCATCGATGTTTAGCGATTTTTATAACGACGCGGCGGTACGCCAACGCTATTATCCGGAAGTCCGCAGCGCGCTGCGCGCGCTGACCGGCGCCTTGGAGGTATTCGTGTTCGACCACAATGTGCGTAGCGCAGTGCGCGCCGCGCGCGGCGAAGCGGGGGTGCGCGTGCCGGTCGATCAGGTGCATAACGACTATACCGAAGCGTCCGGTCCGCGGCGCAATCAAGAAGTGCTCGACGCGGCCGGGCGACCCGATCTCGCCGATCACCGCGTCGCATTTGTGAACTTGTGGCGGCCGATCATCGGCCCGGTGCAAGACAATCCGCTGGCGTTGTGTGACGCGCGCAGCGTCGCGCCGGATGATTTGGTCGCAACCGATATTCAGCATTTCGGTGAAGACGATCTCACGACACCACGTCATCGCGGGCAAATCTATTCGGTGCGGCATAACCCGGCGCACCAGTGGTTCTACGTGTCGGAAATGCGCCCGGACGAAGTGTTGCTGTTGAAGTGCTACGATTCACAAAACGATGGCCGCGCACGATTCATGCCCCACACCGGCTTTTTGAATCCGGCATGCCCGGAAAAATTTGTACCACGGGAGAGTATCGAAGCGCGAACGTTGGTGGTGTTTAACGAGAAAGCGTAACGTTCCCGCGCACTCGAAGCGACTTCGACGACTGCGCCGAGAGCCGCTCCCACAGCCGCTCTCAAGCCAATCACAGGCGATGAATTTACTTAAAGCACTGGCACAAATTAGCAGCATGACGTTGCTCTCGCGCATCCTCGGTTTTGTGCGCGACACGGTAATCGCGCGCGGCTTTGGCGCAGGTATGGCCACCGACGCGTTTTTTGTCGCGTTTCGCATTCCTAACTTGCTGCGGCGCTTGTTCGCGGAAGGCGCGTTTTCGCAAGCGTTTGTGCCGATCCTGGCCGAGTACAAAAATCAAAAGGGCTTCGATGCCACCAAAGATTTAGTTGATCACGTGGCCAGCGTGTTGGCCCTCGCGCTATTCATCGTCACGCTGCTCGGCATCGTCATTGCGCCGGTGATTATCTATGTCAGCGCACCGGGATTCGCCGCGCACCCGGACAAGTTTCAGGTGACGGTTGAGTTATTGCGCATTACCTTTCCCTACATTCTATTCATTTCATTGGTTGCCTTTTCCGGCGCCATTCTGAATACCTACAGCAAATTTTCCGTGCCGGCCTTTACGCCGGTATTGCTGAATATCTCGTTCATTTTTTTCGCCCTGGTGGTCGCGCCCCACCTGGCATCACCGGTTACAGCGCTGGCTTGGGGCGCCTTTTTTGGCGGCCTGTTACAACTCGCTTTCCAAATTCCATTCTTGCTCAAGCTAAAACTGTTGCCCCGTTGGCGCCTGAACCTAAAAGATCCCGGCGTGTGGCGCATTTTGAAATTAATGGGCCCCGCGGTTTTCGGGGTGTCCGTCGGTCAAATCAGTCTCTTGATCAGCACCATCTTCGCCTCGTTTTTGGCCACCGGCAGCGTCTCATGGTTATTCTACGCCGATCGCCTGATGGAATTTCCGACCGGCCTGCTCGGCGTGGCATTGGGCACCATCTTGCTCCCGAGCCTAGCCAAGCACTTTCAGACAAAAAATTTTGCCGAGTATTCCAAGCTGCTCGACTGGGGGCTGCGCCTGACGTTTCTCCTAGCCTCGCCCGCCGCACTCGCCCTCGCGTTGCTGGCCATGCCGTTAGTGACGACGTTATTTCACTATGGCCAGTTCAGCGCTCAGGATGCCTGGATGACGCGCAATGCTGTCATGGCCTACAGTCTCGGACTGACGGGACTGATTTTGGTCAAAATTCTCGCGCCGGGTTTTTACGCCCAGCAGAACATCAAGACACCGGTCAAAATCGGCCTCATAACCCTAGGCGTAACGCAGGCGCTGAATCTGATTCTCCTGGCGCCGCTACAACACGTCGGCTTGGCATTGGCGACCGGATTGGGAGCGTGCTTTAACGCCGCGTTTCTATTTTACAAATTGCGCCAATACGACATGTACCGTCCCCAGGCCGCTTGGTTCGCGTTCTTTGCCAAGCTGGCATGCGCGCTCGCGGCCATGGGGCTGGTGTTGTGGTGGATGGCGGGCGATCCGCAGGGTTGGCTTAAGGCGTCTGCTTCGGCGAAGGTGGCGCGGCTTTCGCTGCTGGTGGCGCTTGGCATGGCGATATATTTTGCAACACTGGCGTTACTCGGTTTTCGCCTGCGGCATTTCGCGCGGC
>JANMJR010000075.1:0-3098 GCA_031371465.1 Pseudomonadota bacterium | reverse complement strand
GAGTGATTCAATCGCACCACGCGCATCCGGAAAGGCATAAAACGCACCCTCTGCCGGAATGCATTTCACACCGGGCATGGCGTTAAATGCTTCGACGACATAAGCGTGACGTTCTTTGAACGCTTTCACCATCGGCGCGATACAGCCTTGATCGCCGTTCAGCGCGGCTTCCGCTGCGACTTGCGAGATCGACGTTGGGTTAGAGGTGCTTTGCGATTGCACGTTTTCCATGGCGGTGATGATGTTTTCCGGGCCGCCGCAATAACCGATGCGCCAGCCTGTCATGGAGTAGGCTTTCGAGACACCGTTCAACGTCATGGTGCGCGGATACAAATCGGGGCAGACGTTGAGGAGGTTGCTGAACTTTTCGTCCGTCAGGCGCACATGTTCGTACATGTCATCGGTCGCGATCAACACATGCGGGTTCGCGCGCAATACTTCGCCCAGCGCCGTCAACTCGGCGGCGGAATACATCGCGCCGGTGGGGTTGCTCGGGCTGTTGATGACCACCATTTTCGTTTTTGGCGAGATCGCTCCCTTCAACTGCGCTGGCGTCATTTTGAAACCTTGCTCGATGCCGCATTCAACGATCACCGGCTTGCCTTCGGCGATTAGCACGATATCGGGGTAGGACACCCAATAGGGCGCGGGCACGATGACTTCATCGCCCGGATTAATAATCGCCAGGCATAGATTGAAAAAGCTTTGCTTGCCGCCGACCGAGACCAGAATTTGTTTCGCCGTGTAATCAAGCCCGTTGTCGCGTTTAAATTTTGCGATGATCGCTTGCTTCAACGTCGCGGTGCCGCCGACCGGCGTGTACTTGGTGAAGCCCTTGTTAATCGCGACTATGGCCGCATCTTTAATGTGCTGCGGCGTATCAAAATCCGGCTCGCCGGCGCCTAGGCCGATGACGTCTTTGCCTTCTGCTTTCAGCTTCGCCGCGCGCGCGGTGACGGCGAGGGTGGGGGAGGGCTTGATAGCTTGTACACGACGTGACAGTTCCAACTTCTACTCCTAGTAAGATGATGTGATTCGAGCTGGGAATGGGCTAAAATACAATGTTTTGCGAGGGAAATTATACCAGTGATCGCGACCTTCCCGAATAGCCCGTTCAAGCTGCATCAGCCCTTCCTGCCGGCGGGCGATCAACCGCAAGCGATTGAAAAATTAGTCGAGGGCATCAACGACGGCCTCGCATTTCAGACGCTGCTCGGCGTCACCGGTTCCGGCAAAACTTATACGATGGCGAACGTCATCGCGCGCATTGGCCGGCCGGCGCTGATTCTCGCGCCGAACAAAACCCTGGCGGCGCAGTTGTACTCGGAGATGCGCGAATTTCTGCCGGAAAATGCGGTGGAATATTTCGTTTCCTACTACGACTACTACCAGCCGGAAGCCTACGTTCCGTCGCGCGATTTGTTCATCGAAAAAGATTCCAGCATCAACGAACACATCGAGCAAATGCGTTTATCAGCGACGAAATCCTTGCTCGAACGCGACGATACAGTGATCGTTGCGACGGTGTCGTGCATCTATGGGATCGGCGATCCGGTGGATTACCACGGCATGATTTTGCACATCCGCGAAAAAGAAAAAATTTCCCAGCGCGACATCATTAAACGCCTGACGGAAATGCAATACCAGCGCAACGAAATTGAATTTAAACGCGGCACGTTTCGGGTGCGCGGCGATGTGCTCGATGTGTTTCCGGCAGAGCACGCGGAGACGGCGCTGCGCATCAGTCTGTTTGACGACGAGGTCGATCGACTCGATTTATTCGATCCACTCACCGGCCAGATTCAGCGCCGCTTATCGCGCTTTACTGTTTATCCGTCGAGCCATTACGTTACGCCGCGCGAGACGACGTTGCGCGCCATCGAGTTCATCAAGCTTGAGTTGCGCGAACGTATCGAGCAATTCGTTAGCCAAGGCAAGTTGCTCGAAGCGCAGCGTATCGAACAGCGCACCCGCTTTGATTTGGAAATGCTCAACGAAATCGGTTTTTGCAAAGGCATCGAAAATTATTCGCGCCCCTTGTCTGGCCGCGCCGCGGGCGAGCCGCCGCCGACTTTGATCGACTATCTGCCGAGAAAAGCGTTGATGATTATCGATGAATCCCATGTCAGCGTACCGCAAGTCGGCGCCATGTATAAAGGCGATCGGGTGCGCAAGGAAAATCTCGTGGAATATGGTTTTCGCTTGCCTTCGGCGCTGGACAACCGGCCGCTGCGCTTCGACGAGTTCGAGAAAATGATGCGCCAAGTGGTGTTTGTTTCCGCGACGCCATCGACTTACGAAGCGGAACACCAAGCGCAAGTGGTTGAGCAAGTCGTGCGGCCGACTGGCCTGGTTGATCCGCAGATCGAGGTGCGCCCAGCATCTCATCAAGTGGATGATTTGCTCTCGGAAATCACGGTTCGTGTCGACAAAGGCGAACGGGTTTTGGTGACCACGCTGACCAAGCGCATGGCGGAAGATTTGACCGACTATCTCGCGGAACACGCGGTGAAAGTGCGCTATTTGCATTCCGATATCGATACCGTCGAGCGCGTCGAAATCATTCGCGATTTGCGCTTGGGTGTGTTCGATGTGTTGGTCGGGATTAACTTGTTACGCGAAGGTCTGGATTTGCCGGAAGTCTCGCTAGTTGCGATTCTCGATGCCGATAAAGAGGGTTTCTTACGCTCTGAACGCTCGCTGATTCAAACCATCGGCCGCGCCGCGCGGCACTTGAACGGCACCGCGATTCTCTATGCCGATAGAATGACCGAATCGATGAAAAAAGCGATCGGCGAGACGGAGCGGCGCCGCAATAAACAGATCGCGTACAATCTCGCCGAGGGCATTACCCCCGTCGGTGTGTCGAAAAAAATCAAAGACATCATCGAGGGCATCTACAACCCCGACACCCAGCGCGAGATGTTGATGGCGGCGCAGGAGGGCGCAAAGTACGATGCCATGAGTGAGAAACAAATGACCGCAATGCTCAAAAAACTAGAAAAACAAATGTTCGGTCACGCCAAGAATTTGGAATTTGAGCAAGCCGCGAAAGTGCGTGACCAACTCAAGACACTGAAGCAGAAATTATTTGTTAA
>JANMJR010000024.1:0-2223 GCA_031371465.1 Pseudomonadota bacterium | reverse complement strand
GGGTGCAAGCAATTCGTAAGCCTCTTTCCGTTTGCCCTGCAATTGCCAGAGCTGAGCAAGACTAGTCGAAGTGCGTAGTTCCCAAGACTTCGCCTGCTGTTCACGTCCGACGTCGAGCGAGGCGAGGTAGTTTTCTTCCGCGGCGTCCAACTTTCCCTGCTGCAGCAGCATCCAACCTTTGAGCCGCAGGATTTCGGCAAGATGACAACGTTCTTCCCAACCCGGCCGCGCAATCTGGCTGAGACCGTCTTCGATCAAACGTAATCCACCCTGGAGGTCGCCGCTCAGCGCCACGCCTTCGGCCAGGACCGCTCGAACGTACGGCATCCAAACCCCCAATCCATGGGCGTTCCACCTTTCCATTGCATCGCGAAGCTGCGGGATGCCCTCGGTGAGGCGCCCTGCCCGCATCCAAGCGATGCCCCTCATGATCTGCGCCATCACTTCAGAGATAAGGGGAAGACCGTGCGCACGGCCGAGCCGCTCAGCCTCCTCGACGCGCGCCAGAAGAGGCTCGGGTTCGTAGCGGTGATCCCAAACCTGACCGCCCCACGTGAGCGCCCAGCCGAGGTCGAAAGGGTGGCCGCGCCGGCGGGCGTGCACATCGTTGGCTTCGCTCACCTCCACGGCACGATCCGGATAGCCGAGCATCCAGGTCGCAACTGAGACGAAGATGCCAGCAGACGTCTTCGGGTCGGTGTTCAGAATGTCTGCGAGGTGGCGGTGCTTCTCCTCGCTGTACAGCGCCAACACCCTGTCTCCATGCTCGCGCGACGGGTTGAAATTTCCCCGATAAAAATGGGTGGTGCATGCCGACCTGTGGCCCACGATCAACAGATCCGGATCGCCGCTGGCTTCTGCGGAAGCCAGCATTTCATTCACCCAGGCTAGGGCCTCAGCGACGCGCCCTTGTGTCTGTACGCTAACCCACAGTCCGTAGTAAATCGGCACTAACGCGTCGCGGCGGGTGAGGGACTTGGCCAACCCGAGCGCCGGGTGGAAGCTGGACCACACCTCAGGCGCTGCCCAGCCTTTGAGCGCTATCCAGGCCGTGCCGAGCGGAGTGCGCAGGTCGAGTTCTTTCCCGTCGCGCTCCGGTGATTGCGGCAGCGTGGTGATGAGCTCCATGCCCTGGTTCAGGTGCGAGATCGCTTCGTTGAGCGCCAAACGTTTCAACGCCAATTCGCCCGCTTTCTGCCAGTAGCCAATCGCCGCCTCGGCCTGCCCAGCCGCCGTCAGGTGATGCGCGAGTATCTCCGGTTCGGTGTCTTTCGTGATGGGGAATTGTTGATCGATCACCTGGGCGATCTTGGCGTGTAGGGTTTGTCTACGGCTCTTGAGCAGCGAGTCGTAAGCGGTATCTTGCACCAGGGCATGCTTGAAGGTGTAGGTGGCCTCGGGCGGCGTGCCGCGCCGGAACGCCAGCCCCGATTCGGTCAATTGATTAAGTGCGCTGTCGAGTTCGGTGTGGGTGTGAGATGCGACTGCTGCAATGAGCTCGTAGCTGAACTCCCGCCCAATCGCCGCGCCGATCTGCGCGATCTCTTTTGCTGCTGGAAAGCGATCGAGGCGCGCCGCGAGCGAGTCTCGCAGCGTGGCTGGAATGGTGACGCTGCGGACGGCGCCGGCGTAGTCATAGCGATCGCCTACGTCTTTCAGTTCGCCGGATTCGAGAATGGACTTGGTGAGTTCTTCCACATACAACGGCACACCGTCGGTCTTGTTCAGGATTTGATCGAGCAGATCAGCGGGCAGTGCCTTACCGTTTGTGAGCTTGGACACGATCGCGCTGCTTTGCGCGCGCGTGAGCTTGGATAGGTTCAAGGCCACGACGTGTCCGTGTTGCGACCAGCGTGACTGGAACTCAGGCCGATGGGTGAGCACGATCAGCAGCGGCGTGCATCTAACCCGGTCGACGAGCAAGCCCATCACTTCGAGGCTGGTCGGATCGGCCCAGTGCAAATCCTCGAATAACATCACCGTGGGTTGTTTTCTGGCGGCAGCTTCGGTGACATCAACCAAGGCGCGCAGGGTTTCGTCCTTGAATTTCTGCGGGGTCATGGTGATTGCGCCGTAGCGCTCGTCGCAGGGAATCGACAGCATCGCGGCGACGAACCGGACGTCGGTCAGTGGCCGGCCATAGTGTGTCACGATAAGCGCCTCAAGCTTATCGAGCTTGGCGTCAGGTGATTCATCGCGGCTGAACTTGAGCACACGTTCGAA
>JANMJR010000017.1:0-10043 GCA_031371465.1 Pseudomonadota bacterium | reverse complement strand
ATTTTAATCGTCGAGTTCGCGAAAGAATTGGAACAGCGCGGCATGGATGTGCTCAGCGCGGTGATCGAAGCCTGTCGCCTACGCTTACGCCCAATCTTGATGACCTCGATCGCGTTTTGCGCCGGCGTGATCCCGCTGATTATCAGCAGCGGCGCCGGCAGTGAGATGCGCCGCGCCATGGGTATCGCGGTGTTCTCCGGCATGGTGGGTGTCACATTGTTCGGCATTTTTTTGACACCCGTGTTCTACGTTCTACTGCGCAAAGGCACAGCGAAACGACGCGCCAAAGCGGCCGCCTTGCGCTCGGCGGTCGACGCATCGGCCCATCCCTATCATCCCGGCGAGAATGGGTCCCCCTCGGAGAATACAAAATGAACATGCCGAACAACATTCCCATCTTGCTACTTGCGTTGCTTGCAGCCGGTTGCGCCACCGCACCCAATCTACCGAAATACAAAGCGCAACTCGCTGCCGATTTTGCTAACGCCGTGGCAACGCAAACGGAACCCGTCGCGCAATTTTGGCGCGGCTTTGGCGATGCGGATCTGGATGCGCTGGTCGATCAAGCGATTAAAGCCAACGCTGATCTGCGCATTGCCGCTGCGAATTTGCGCGAAGCCCGGGCGCTGGCGAACTTCGCCGATGCGCAAGCGAAACCCACGATCGGCACATCGGCGAATGCCGCGCGGGTACGCGCCCGCGACAGTGACGGCAAAACGCAAACGGGCAACGTATTCGCGGCCGGTTTCGACGTGGCCTGGGAAGCGGATCTGTTCGGCCGCTTCAGCAGCGAACGACAAGCGGCAGCGGCGCAAGTGTTGGCGAACGAAGCCTTGGTGCGTGCGGCGCAAGTCAGCGTCGCAAGCGAAGTCGCGCGTAATTATTTCGAGTTGCGCGGGTTTCAGGAACAACTGCGGGTCGCAAAAGCGGCGCTCGAAACACAACGCGCCGCGCTCAAGCTGGTCCAAGCACGACTCGCCGTAGGTCGTGGCACGGCCCTGGATACGGAACGCGCGAATGCCCTGGTGCTAACGACGGCAGCGAGCATTCCTGCTCTGGAAACGGCGTTGATCCGCACTCGCTATCGCCTTGCTGTGCTGGCGGGTCAAGTACCGACCGCCTTGGACGCGCAGTTCGCCACGCAAAAACCATTGCCCGGAATCAAAGCCGTCGCATTGGCGAGCATCGGCGCACCGGAGAATTTATTGCGCCGCCGTCCCGATGTCGCCGCCGCCGAGCAGCGAGTCGCCGCAGCCGCGGCGCGCATCGGCATCGCCCGCAGCGAACTCTTCCCGCGCCTAACCCTCGGTGGAACCCTCGGCCTGAATGCCGGGCGCCTCGCGGACTTCGGTAAGTCCGCCGCGTTCGTCTACAACCTTGGCGCGTCGCTACTCTGGACGCTGCTGGATTTCGGCCGCAATCGCGTGCAAATCGCCGCTGCATCAGCGCGCGGTGAAGCCGCCGTGATCGCCTACGAAAAAGCCGTGCTCGGGGCGTTGGAAGAAACCGAGGGGGCGCTGGCCGCCTACACCCGCACGCAACGGCAAACCGAAAGCCTGTTCGGCGCGGCGCAATCGGCCAGTAAAGCCGCGGAACTCGCCCGCGCTCGCTTCGGCGCCGGCGCCAGCGATTTTCTTGCCGTGCTCGATGCGGAGCGCGAATTGCTCGCGGCGCGTGACCGCCTGGCACAAGCGCAAACGGGCGGCGCGACGGCGCTGGTGGCCGTCTACAAATCTTTGGCGGGTGGTTGGAAACCTTAGTTTGAAAAATGAACAACTGCGCAGCTTACTGCAGGGTTGTTCATTCGATTTCAGCGGATGTCTCTGGTGAAAAACAACTGGTCTCTCGCCGCATCGGTAATAGCGACGACGCAGGGATGGGTGATGCGCCGCTCAACGGAAATCACGAAGAACTCGTCAGTAATCTCCTGCGTCCGGCCGAGCGTCCTCACCCCGAATTGCGTTTCGATTTCGGATTCAAGAACAGTCGGCCCAATGAACACCCCCGCGCCACGCTGCCCGAACGCATACATGAGCGCGCTGTCGTCGAATTCCCCGACCACCCGGGGCCGCAGTTTATTCGCATCAAACCAGCGGTCCAATCGCGATCTGACTGCCGCGTCCGCGCCGGGAACCAGCATTGGAGCCTCGGCCAGGCAGTTAGGAAACTTTCCCGCGAGGCTCTTTAGCAGCTTGGTCGACGCAAAAAAACTGGTTCCTGATTGTCCGAGCCGGTGGTTGTATGCGCGCACGTTTACCGAAGGTGGAATCGGTGCGCCGGAAATTACCAGATCCAACCGATGCATAGCCAATTCCGCAAGAAGGCTATCGAGTTTCCATTCCCGGCACACAATGTGTACCGGCGTGGCGAGACGGGTCGCCGGTTCGATCAGGCGATAGGCAATCGCTTTGGGCACCGCGTCGGCGACACCGACCCGAAACTCGATCGGACGGCCACCCGCCGGGTACTGCCGCAAGGAATCATCTAACTCGGAAACCAGGGCGAAAATATCCTGTGCGTAACCGAAGGCAAGGCGGCCGGCGTCGGTCAGTTCGAGGTTGCGACCGCGCTTGGCGAACAGTGGCGTTCCCAAGTCATCCTCGAGCAGCCCGATCTGTCCGCTGATCGTCTGCGGCGTCAGGTGCAACTGCGCGCTCGCCGCGCTGATACCACCGGCTTTGGCGACTTGCCAAAAGTAATGCAGATGCTTGAAATTCATCCCGTCAACTCTTCGCTTTATTCGATCAATCGATACAGAAAATACGATTTTACACGAAGTGATTAGGCCTTCATACTCAGTACTTAAACGCGTAATTCCACCAATCTGACCGATCAAAAATGCAAACCGTTAGCAACAGCCATGGCGCTTCGCTTACCACGCTGGATGGTCGAAAATCGTTGATTCCGCCCGGTATCGCACAGCAAGCCCATGCCGCCAGGCCATCCACGGACCGGGCCGACAAGCCTGTGAAAATATCGACATGAAACGCATCGTCCTCTTTCTCGCCACCAATCTCGCGATCGTGCTGGTGCTGTCGCTAAGCATGCGCGTGCTCGGCGTCGAGCCTTACCTTAATGCACAGGGGCTTAACCTCAATGCCCTGCTGCTGTTCGCCGCCGTCATGGGTTTTGGCGGCGCCTTCATTTCGTTGGCGATCTCTAAATGGATGGCGAAACGATCGGTTGGCGCTCTAGTCATCGTCGAGCCACGCACAGCGACGGAACGCTGGTTGGTGGAAACGGTGAAGCGCCAAGCGCTGACCGCCGGGATCGGGATGCCGGAAGTAGCCGTCTACGATTCGCCGCAGGTCAACGCGTTTGCCACCGGCATGAACAAGAACAATGCGCTGGTGGCCGTGTCCACGGGACTGCTCAGCAACCTGACACGCGACGAAGCGGAAGCGGTCCTCGGCCACGAGGTGTCCCACATTGCTAACGGTGACATGGTGACGCTAGCGCTGATTCAGGGGGTGGTCAACACCTTCGTCATCTTTCTCGCGCGCGTCATCGGTCACGCAGTTGACCGCTTGGTGTTCAAAAGCGAGCGCGGGCGCGGCCCGGGATTCTTCGTGACGTATATCGTTGCCGAATTGGTGCTTGGGTTACTCGCCTCGATCATTGTCATGTGGTTTTCGCGGCAGCGGGAGTTTCGCGCAGACGCCGGCGGCGCGCAGTTGGCCGGGCGCGAAAAGATGATCGCCGCACTGGCGAAGCTCGGTCTGGCGAGCGCGCAAGCGCCGCTCCCTGACAGGTTGGCCGCCTTTGGCATCGCCGGCGCGCAAGGCCTGGGCATCAAACGCTTGTTCATGTCCCACCCACCGCTGGCGGAGCGCATCGCGGCGCTGCGCCAGTCCGAGGATGCAGGATCGGCGCGGACTGAATTTGCGACTTTCACGCGCAAGGAGTATTGAAAATGACGAGAACCTTAATCGTTATTACTATTGTTACGACCCTAATTACCCTGGCCGTATCGATGTTCGCAAGTGCCGTACCGACTCCGCCAATCGACAAGGCTCCCTTCGCCCAAGGCGCCAATGTGCCAGATTTCGCGAACCGCGGCGCATGAATTGAACCAAGACCCGCCTGGCCATGGAAATCCTTTCTCTTCAATTCTTAACTGCGCTACTTGCGATCGTAATCATCGATCTGGTGCTAGCCGGCGACAACGCGATCGTGATCGCACTCGCCTCGCGTTCCCTGCCGCCGCATTTGCGAAAGCTGGCGATCGTCTGGGGCGCCGTGGGAGCGATCGCAGTACGTAGCGTAATGACATTGGTGGTCGTCTGGCTGCTCAAAATTCCTGGGCTGTTGTTGGCCGGCGGTCTGCTGTTGCTATGGATCGCCTATCGCTTGTTGCTGCCGGAAAACGCAGAAGCCGAAAACGGCAAGGTCCAACCGGTGGTGAATTTTTGGGGCGCCATCCAAACCATCGTGGTCGCGGATATGGTGATGGGATTAGACAATGTCCTCGCCGTTGCCGGTGCAGCGCAAGGCAGTTACCTGCTCGTGGTGCTTGGCCTGTTGATCAGCGTGCCCATCGTGGTCTGGGGTAGCACACTCATGCTGCGTTGGGTTGAGCGTTATCCCGGAATAGTTTATGTGGGCGCCGGCGTGCTCGCCTTCACCGCCGTCAAAATGATTATCCACGAGCCGTACCTGAAGGGCGCCTTCGCCGCTAACGGCGCGGCAGCGGTCCTGCTCTACGTTGTTGTAATTGGCACGGTACTGTGGGCCGGATTCGTGAAAAATCACCGCCGGCTGGAGTCTCGTATCTCTGCACGCCTGGCCGTGCTGGCCGGCCCGCTTAAGTTGCAACGCAATCCTGTTGCCGAAACTGAAGGAGAAAACGTCATGTTAAAAATCTTGGTTCCAGTCGATGGTTCGCCGAATTCCGAATACGCGGTGCGGCATGTTGTCAACGAATATATGAAGAACGCCGATTTGGAAATCCATCTACTCAATGTGCAGCCTTCGTTATCGCGTCACATCGCGCAGTTCATCGGCAGAAAATCCCGCGCTGCGTTCCACCGTGACGAAGCGGAAAAGGCATTGTGGCGGGCAAGGCAATTGGTCGAGAAATTCGGTGTGCCCTATACGTCCCATATTCGGATAGGCGACAAGGCCGGGGCCATCACCGCAGAAGCACAGCGCTTGCACTGCGACCGCATCATTATGAGCACCGCGCGCAAGAATTCGTTTACGCGGATGGTCGAGGACTCGACGACTAACAAGGTTCTTGAGCAGACCTCGGTTCCGGTCGAAGTCATCGCCGGTGACGCAGTTTCGCGATTCGAGCGCTATGGTTTTCCGCTTGGTCTGGGCGGAGCGGTGGCGCTGCTAATCGCAGCCGCGATGGACTGATCGACCCGACGCGGCCCTATTGTTTTCGTGATGCCAATTGCATTTGATTGGTGAGTTTCGAAAGTACGTAGTTTTTTTTCCAATTTTTAATCAATAATAAAGGACCCCTAATGAAGAAAATTTCAGCCCTATCAGTCACGATCGCCTTCGTAGTCGCGGGGTGTGCGTCCGGCCCAACAATTTCCACGTCGGCCTCAACCCGAACGGAAGTCTGCAAGACAACCAATGAGCAGGAGATCGCGGCCTTGTTCGACCGATGGAACCAATCGCTGCAGACCGGCGACCCACACAAGGTCGTCGCCAACTATGCCGAACGGTCTATCTTGCTTCCCACCGTATCGAATAAGCCGCGACTAACCGCGGCCGAAAAAGAGGAGTACTTCCATCATTTCCTTAAAAACAAACCCGCCGGGAAGATCGACTCAAGAATAATTGAGATCGGTTGCACCACCGCTGTCGATGCCGGGCTCTACACATTCACCTTTGGCGCTAGCGGGGCGCAAGTCAAGGCGCGCTACACCTATAGCTACAAGTGGGACGGCAAGCAATGGTTAATTACCAGCCACCACTCCTCTGCAATGCCGGAGAAGATCTAACGGCGCAACATGAAGCAAACGGATTAAGGCCTCTCAACGAGGCGCCTTAATCCGCCGCCGAAGTAGCGCGCGGCGTCCGCTCTGGGCATGGCGGATAAAGCGGTCCTGTCACCCCGGAAGGCAGACAAAAAATTTTCCCTGTTGCGGCAACCCATGTCCTAAGCCTTTCGGCTTAGAACATACACCTTATTTACTTTTCTGCAACGCGCGTAAGTCGCACTGGGTAGGGCGCCACTAAGGCAAGCGCATGGGTCTCGGGCTACCCGGTCGTGGCGGAGCCTATCCCGAGACGCACTATCCATGCGCCTCACGGCGCAACGCCGGCAACTTAAGCACCCACTGATTGCGCTAAGTGCGCAATACCGCGTGAATAACCATGCGCACCTCCCCAGCGCGGGTTCCGGCGGCGGCGCACTCGCAAGCACGAGTCCTACAAGATCGGTAGCCCAAGCCTTCAAAATTCAACGCTTCACCTAAAGCCCCTGTTATAAGTCAAGGGCGAATGCAGCCGGTTATTTAGCCCTTTCAGCTGTTGTCGCCTTCATAACCGTCCGCAATCGCGCGTTCGACTAGCCTCCGGTATCTAGGCCACGCAAAAACTCCACCATGTCTTTGCGCAAAGATGAACTATTTAGATAAAACGGATGCGGCGCATTCTCTCCGCGGCTCGGATCGAGCAGCGCATCTAAACTGGCGACCGAGCTATCGTGCAGGAAGTTCGGTTTACGCGCCAGATCGACCAGGAGCGGCAGCGCCGTGCCGCGCTTGTCACCGCGTATGCTGGCGTTCACCACGGCCATCTTGTCGTCGAATATGTTGTTGGGCGTGTTTAAAATCGGGTTCAGCGGCGGATCCCGTTGCGCTAATAGAACCAGCGGATTATCGTCGGGGAATAGGGTCTTCATATCGACGATGAATGCCGGCACAGGTCGACTTTGATCGACGTTGTGGCAGTTCGTGCAATTGATGCGGAACAGCGCCCGTCCACGTGACGCTTTACTGGAATCGACCGATGCGCCGGCGGGCGCCGATAGGCTGTTGAGATAGGCATTCATATCGAGGAGCTTTTGATTATCCACGCGGATGCCGAGTGGCGCGTCCTCCGTGCCCGGCGCCGGGTGGGCGGACGCCACCACGAACGGATAACCGGTCACGCCGGTATCCGCGAGAACCTTGACATAGTCATCGGCGATTTCCGTCCCTGCCACTGTGCCGCCCAGCTTCATCAGAAATGCCCTTCCTCCCGGCGTGGTCAGGGTGGTCGGATCCAATAGCGCGGTGTAAACCAGGTTGCTGAAATTGTCCAACCGGGCAATCGAACCTTCGGTACCCCACGGCGCGGCAAGATCGGTGCGCAGCAGCGGCGAGTTTTTCATCGGATCGCCGTTGCCGTCGACGCTGTCGTCGAACATTCCAATCGGATAGAAGTTCGGGTTACTGAGGTAGGCGTCGACCTGCGCCTCGGTGGAATTTTCCGTGAGGCCGGTCGGCGCGCGGCCCAGGGTGGCGCCGCCGTTGGCGTCCAGCGCAAGTTGCAAAACCGGGTAGAAGGCGCGCGAGTTCTGCGCCGCCGCGGCCAGGGCGCCGAAATTCAGATTATGAACGGCGCGACCGTCCAGCCGTTTGCCGATCGATCCGCCGCCCGGCAACGCCAATACCGATTCGTCGGTGATGGTGTGGCAAAGCGCACACGTGGCGCCGGTTTTGTCGCCATTGGCGACATCGATCGTGCCGTCGCCATTGCTGTCCTTGGCCGCGATGCCGATCACCGCGTTGGCGTTGATCAGCGCGATGGTGGTGGCGGGGTCGTTAAGAATCGGCCCCGCGGCGCCGGAATTTTGCAACTCGGCGGCGATTGCCTGTTGCGTGGCCAGCGGTAGCGCGTCGATGTCGACGCTAAGTCCCAGCTTCAGCGCGTCCACCGGCGTTACCCCGGCGGCCACGATGCCCTGCTGTAAACGCATCGCATCGGTCCAAAAACGTTCGTTGCCAAAGGTTTCGAATCGGAACACGGCCTTACCGGCCACAGCGTTGCCAGTCTGATGTACAACCGGTGTTTCCGAGGTTTTCGGTCCCTCTAAACGATCGTTGGCGTTATCCCCGCCGCCGCAGCCGGCAACGCTGACAACCAACGCAATGACGGCAGGGATGGCGAACGAGCTCGATCTGTAATGCGTTAGTGATGCCCTCATTTCATTCTCTCCTATGGATTAATCGTGTGAAGCTGGACCGGATTCAAAAATGTAGCGCGCTCGCCAACGCGCTCGTCCGATGACCCACTCTGCTGATACTTTGCAAAGGGCAGTCCGTTATCAGCGCAATAAACCGCCTTCTGCAGGAGAGCTGCTACACATGGATTGGGTCAAAAATGAACGACGCTTGACGCGCCTTCAAGCTGAATAAGCACTATTTATGCCACGCGTCAACGGCACGGCGGAAAGGCTTGCGCCGCCGAATGACTACCGCTACGGGATTGTAAAAAAACAATCATCGCGTGATGCGCTGCAATTGGCTCAACTCGAAACGTCAATTTGAAAGAATGACTAACCCAATTGTACAAATGACCGCCGTTGTCCGGCGCAGCGTTTCGGCCGTCCGTGTTATCGTTGCCTTCATTTTTCATTTCACTTCGCGAGACAACGTGAACTTCGCCAATACGCTGCACCAAATTGCCGCGCGACTACCCCAGGCCTGCGCTGTCAGTCACGCCGACTCAAATTGGACTTATGCGCAGTTGAGTCAACGCGTCGCGCGCACCGCAACTTTCCTACGCGAGTTGCCAGGCGTGCAAGCGGGCGCACGTGTGGCCTTGGCGACGCAAAATAGTCCGTTCTTTCTTCAGCTTCTGTATGCCTGTTGGCATGCCGGCCTATGTCCGGCGCCGATGAATGCTAAGCTTCACGGCAAGGAGTTTGCCTACATTTTGGAGAATTCCGCGGCATCCGTATGCTTCGCGTCGCCACCGCTGCGCGCGAAAATCGCGCAAGAAATTGGCGCGCGGCCCGGCCTGCATCTGATCGAGATTACGCCGCAAACCGTCGCGCGGATGGTCGACAATTCCACTTGCGCACCGGCTGAAACCGCGCCCGGCGATCCGGGTTGGCTGTTCTACACCAGCGGAACCACGGGCCGACCGAAGGGCGCAACGATCACGCTGCGCAATTTACTATTCATGTGCCACGCCTATTTCGCCGACATCGATTGGCTCGACGAGCGCGATACCATCATCCACGCCGCGCCGCTGTCGCACGGCTCCGGCCTCTATGCTTTACCGCATATTGCGCGCGGTTCCAACAACGTGATTCCGAGCGCCGAGGGTTTCTCAGAAGGCGAGATGTTTGACTTGATCGAGCGCTACGACCACGTTTCATTTTTCGCGGCGCCGACGATGCTGGTGCACATGCTTAACGATGGTGCGGCGGCTCAAGCCCGGACCCACAATCTGAAGTGCATCATGTACGGCGGTGCGCCGATGTATCTTTCCGATTTAGAAAAATCATTGCAATTGTTTGGGACGAAGCTCTACCAAATCTATGGCCAAGGCGAAGCGCCGATGACCATTACGGGCCTCGCAAAACGCGATCACGAACGGGCTTTGGCTGACGGTGATACCGCGCTACTTACCTCCGCGGGTTGCGCACGAAGCGGTGTGGATGTTCGTATCGTCGACGACAACGACCGCGACGTGGCGCTCGACGAGACCGGCGAAATCATTACGCGAAGCGACTGCGTGATGCGCGGTTATTGGAACGACGACGCCGCGAATGCGGTTACGTTGCGTAACGGCTGGCTGCATACAGGCGATATGGGCAGCCTGGATGACCGCGGTTTCTTGACCATCAAAGATCGTTCCAAAGACTTGATCATCTCGGGTGGTTCAAATATCTATCCGCGCGAAATCGAAGATGTGTTGCTGCTGAGCAATAAAGTTGCACAAGCCAGCGTGATCGGAAACCGCCACGACGAATGGGGTGAAGAAGTCGTTGCGTTTATCGTCGCGGCGCCGGGCGCTGAAATTAGCACGCAAGAACTCGACGACATTTGCCTGCAACATATCGCGCGCTTCAAACGCCCGCGCCGTTATGT
>JANMJR010000013.1:0-8111 GCA_031371465.1 Pseudomonadota bacterium | reverse complement strand
CCATAGCTAACGTCCCTCCATAACTTTCCAAACTTTATCGTCGTTTTTGTCGCGCGGTGCGGATTGCAACGGCAGCGCCACTAGCCACCATAGTATCGCAAGCGCGGCACAAAAAACATAGACCGCGAACGGCCCAACGTGATCCAACAACCAGCCGCTGGCGTAACCGCCAAAAGCCGGACCCAAGAATTGAAAAATGCTGTGTACGCTCAGGGCGGTACCGCGGTTTTCCGCTGTTACGAGTTTTGATATCCACGCCGGCAAGCTAGCTTCAAGAATATTGAATGCGGTAAAAAATAGCACCAGCCCCAAGCACAAAAACCAGAAATTCTGCCGCGCGGCGGCCAGCACCAGAAACGCCACGATCAGGCCCACGATCGCCCCGACAAATATCCGCTTGTCGTCGCCGCGACGGTCGCCACGCATGACCGCCGGCAGCATCAACGCGAACGACAGCAATACCACCGGTAGGTACACCTGCCAATGCTGACCGACCACGAGGCCGCTTAAATTGAGCATCATGGGCGTGACAATGAACAGCCCCGTCATCCCGGCATGCAAGGTGAAAATGCCGAAGTTCAAGCGTAACAACTGGTTGTCACGCAACACCGGCCCAAGCAAACTTTTGTCGACACGACGTGGGTTGGCATCATCGGCGATACGTTCGTTCGGCACCGCTTTGGCGACGACCACGATCGCCAGCAACGCCAGTACACCCGTGATCACGAAAATGCCCGGTACGCCGATCCAGTGACTCAACACCGGCCCCAGAATAATCGACAGCGCGAACGACACACCAATGGTCGCGCCGATAATCGCCATGGCTTTGGTGCGGTGTTCGCTGCGCGTAAGATCGGCAGCAAGCGCCTGGACGACGGCGGAAATTGCGCCCGCGCCTTGGATCAAACGACCGAGAATGACGAGATAAATATTGTCCGCGGCGGCCGCAACGAAACTACCGATCGCGAACAACATCAGTCCGAAATAGATAACCGGTTTGCGGCCGTAACGATCCGACAACCAGCCAAATGGAATTTGCAATAGCGCCTGGGTAATGCCATAGGCGCCGAGCGCGACGCCAACCATTAAGTGGCTGTGACCACCGCCCAATCCGACCGCGTAGAGTGAAAACACCGGCAAAATAATGAACAGCCCAAGCATGCGCAAACCGAATACGCCGGCCAAACTGATGCTGGCGCGCAACTCTTGGGGAGACATGTTATCGGGGGAGGACATCGAAGGTTTGAGCGAAACACAGGTATTCGCGTATATTAACAGGTTTACATTTTGACTGGGCTTCGCAAGTCGCCGCTCACGCGTTACTTCCCACGAATTCCCTCCCCTTCAAGGGGCAGGGTTGGGGTGGGGATGGGTTATTCGGCCAAATAGAAACTTGACCCATCCTCCTCCCAGCCTCCCCCCTTGAAGGGGGAGGAGAATTTCGCCGACGTGTTCGTCGCCAGCGCCCAGCACTCAGGAAATCGTCACACCCATGGAATACATCAAGGTTCGCGGCGCGCGCACCCATAACTTAAAAAACGTCAATCTGGACATACCGCGCAACCAGTTGGTTGTCATCACGGGATTGTCCGGCTCGGGTAAATCATCTCTAGCCTTCGATACGCTATATGCCGAAGGTCAGCGCCGTTATGTAGAATCCCTGTCGGCCTACGCGCGGCAGTTTTTGCAATTGATGGAAAAACCCGATGTCGATTTGATCGAGGGCTTGTCGCCGGCGATCTCGATCGAGCAAAAAGCCACCAGCCACAACCCGCGCTCCACCGTCGGCACCGTGACGGAAATTCACGACTATTTGCGGCTGTTGTTCGCCCGGGTGGGCGATCCCCATTGCCCGAATCACCCGGAGAATTTACTCGAAGCGCAAAGCGTGTCGCAAATGGTAGATCACGTCATGGCGTTGCCCGAAGATACCAAGCTCATGATCGTCTCGCCGCTGGTGGTCGACCGCAAGGGCGAGCAGTTGGATTTGTTCGCGGAGTTGCAAGCGCAAGGCTTCGTGCGTTTTCGCGTCGACGGTAAGGTTTACGAAATCGACAATTTGCCGAAGTTGCAAAAAACCAAAAAACACACCATCGAAGTGGTCATCGATCGGCTTAAGGTCGGCCCCGACGCGAAACAACGCTTGGCGGAATCGTTCGAGACGGCGTTGCGCCATGCCGATGGTCGTGCGCTCGCGGTGGAAATGGAAAGCGGACAAGAACACCTGTTCTCGGCCAAATTTGCCTGCCCGATCTGCTCTTATTCGTTGCAGGAACTGGAGCCGCGGCTATTCTCCTTCAATAATCCGATGGGCGCGTGCCAGCGCTGCGACGGTTTGGGCGAGATTGATTTTTTTGACCCCAAACGCATCGTCGGATTTCCGCACTTGAGTTTGGCCAGCGGCGCGATCAAGGGCTGGGATCGGCGTAATCAATTTTATTTTCAATTGCTGCAAAGCCTGGCGCTGCATTACAAGTTCGAGCTGGATAAACCGTTTGACGAGTTATCCGACGAAACACAGGACATTATTCTGCAAGGTAGCGGCAAGGAACGCATCGATTTTCAGTATCCGACTGAACGCGGCAAAATGGTCATTCGCAGCCACACCTTCGAAGGCGTGATTCCGAATATGGAACGCCGCTACCGCGAGACCGACTCGACCCTGGTACGGGAAGAATTGGCGAAATATCTCAATAACCAGCCGTGCCCGGAATGTCTGGGCACGCGTCTGCGCCTGGAAGCGCGCAACGTCAAGGTCGCCAACCACACCATTCACGAACTCTCCTGCCAGCCGCTCAAGCAAAGCATGAGCTTCTTCGAGCAACTCAAGCTCAAAGGAAAGAAGCAAGCGATCGCGGAAAAGATCGTAAAGGAAATCGCCAACCGGCTACAATTTTTGAACAATGTCGGTCTGGAATATTTGTCGTTGGATCGCGCCGCCGACACGCTCTCCGGCGGTGAAGCGCAACGCATCCGTTTGGCAAGCCAAATCGGCTCGGGCTTGACCGGCGTGATGTACGTCCTCGACGAACCCTCCATCGGGTTGCATCAGCGCGACAACCATCGCCTGTTGGAGACGCTAAAACGGCTGCGCGATCTCGGCAATTCGGTCATCGTCGTTGAGCATGACGAAGACGCCATTCTCGCCGCCGACTATGTAATCGACATCGGCCTTGGCGCCGGCGTGCATGGCGGCCGCATCATCGCCGAAGGCACGCCGAAAGCGGTACAGGCGAACAAAGCCTCGCTGACGGGCCAATATTTGAGCGGCAAACTGCAAATCGCGACGCCAAGGAAACGCACCAAGCCCGACCCGAAAAAGTATTTTCAGTTGCTCGGCGCGACGGGAAACAACCTCAAGCAAGTGAATTTAAATCTGCCCGTTGGTTTACTGGTGTGCGTAACCGGTGTATCCGGCTCGGGCAAATCGACCCTGATCAACGACACCTTGTACAACGCCGTCGCGCGCCACCTCTACGGCAGCGTCGCCGAGCCCGCCGCGCACGACACTATTCACGGCATGGAGTTTTTCGACAAGGTCATCAACGTCGACCAGAGTCCCATTGGCCGCACGCCGCGCTCAAATCCAGCGACCTACACCGGGCTATTCACCCCGATTCGCGAAATCTATGCGCAGGTGCCGCAATCGCGCGAACGCGGCTATGGCCCGGGACGATTCTCTTTCAACGTCAAGGGCGGCCGCTGCGAAGCCTGCCAGGGGGACGGCGTGATCAAAGTCGAGATGCATTTCTTGCCGGACATCTACGTGCCTTGCGACGTGTGTCACAGCAAACGCTACAACCGCGAGACCTTGGAAGTGCAATACAAAGGCAAGAACATCCAAGAGGTATTGGAAATGACCGTCGAAACGGCGCACGAATTTTTCAAGCCCGTGCCGATCGTCGCGCGTAAGCTGGAAACCTTGCTGGACGTGGGTCTTGGCTATATCACGCTAGGGCAGAGCGCGACCACGCTATCCGGCGGCGAAGCCCAGCGCGTCAAATTGTCGCTTGAATTATCCAAGCGCGATACCGGGCGCACGCTGTTCATTCTCGACGAACCGACCACCGGGTTACACTTTCACGACATCGATTTGCTGCTCAAGGTGTTACATCGTTTACGCGATCACGGTAATACCGTGGTGGTCATTGAACACAATCTGGACGTGATTAAAACCGCCGATTGGGTGATTGATCTCGGCCCCGAGGGAGGCGACGGGGGCGGAACGATCATAGCCGAAGGGACGCCGGAAGATATCGCGAAAGACAAAACCAGTTACACCGGTCAATTTCTGCAACATACACTCAAAGCTGCGGGGAGATAAAGTGTTAGCCCACGAACTGTTACTGGAAAGTTTTCATCGAGCGGTCTTGGCGGCCGATCCACTCAAAATCGTGCCGGCCTATTTGCCGAGCTATGCGGCGCTGAAAACGGGCAAGACATTAGTCATCGGCGCCGGCAAAGCGGCCGCTTCCATGGCCAAGGCTGTTGAAGACAATTGGCCGAACGATGCGCCACTGGAAGGGCTGGTGATCACGCGCTACGGTCACGGACTCACAACGAAAAAGATCCGTGTGATCGAAGCCGGCCACCCGGTTCCCGACGAAGCGGGTGAACGTGCGGCGCAAGAAATCCTTGCCCGTACACAGGCGTTGCAGCCTGGGGATCGGCTCCTAGCGCTGGTTTCCGGCGGTGGCTCAAGTTTGTTGGCACAGCCCGTCGACGGTTTATCCATGGCGGACTTGAAAGCGATCACCAAGTCGTTGTTGCTGTGCGGCGCGACCATTCAGGAAATCAACACCGTGCGAAAACATCTGTCGCGCGTCCAAGGCGGGCGGTTGGCGCAAGTGGCGGTTGAGCGCGGCGCTCAAGTTGCCGCGCTGATTATCTCGGATGTGACGGGTGACGATCCCACACACATTGCTTCGGGCCCCACCGCGCCGGATCCGACCACCTACGCCGATGCCTTGGCGCTGCTTGCGCATTACGCCATCCGCGAACCGCAATGCGCAGTCGATATTTTACAGGCCGGCAAGCGCGGCGAACGCGAAGAAAGTTTGAAACCGGGCGATCCCATCTTCAAGCATGTGGATAATCGCATGATCGCGACGGCTCGGCAATCGCTGCAAGCGGCGGCGGAATTTTTTGCGTCGAGCGGCTACGCGCCCGTCATCCTCGGCGACCATGTTACCGGCGAATCGCGCGAAGTCGCGAAGGTTTACGCTGCGTTAGCGAAAGAGATTTCCCACAACCCCTCAGCCTGGCGGGCGCATGGCCGTGGCCCAAGGCCACCCCGTAGGCCAGCCGCTGGATACGGGGGCTGGCCCGAGGCCAGCCCCCCAGCCGGTCGTGGCGTGGCACTCATTTCGGGCGGCGAGACCACGGTCACAGTACGTGGCAACGGCCGTGGCGGACGCAATGTTGAATTCCTACTTTCACTTGCAGTGGAACTTGAGCGCATGCCAAACGTATATGCACTTGCGGCTGACACTGACGGCATCGACGGCGCGGCGGACAACGCCGGCGCACTGCTCACGCCGGACACGCTCGCGCGCGCAATTGCGATGGGTATCGACGCCAAACAATATTTGGCGAATAACGACGGACATGGTTTTTTTGAAGCGCTGGGCGATCATATCGTTACCGGCGCGACGCTTACCAATGTCAATGATTTCCGTGTGATTTTGATCGACTGCTAAGAAAGCTCTGATTTGACCAGCCCGCGTCCACGGCGATATAGTTCCACTACTCACTCCCTTGGAATAAATTGATGCTAACCCTCTATGAACATCCGCTTTCGTCCTACGCAATGAAAGCTAAAATCGGCTTGGCCGAAAAAGGTTTGGAATTCCAGGCGATCGTGCCGGAGGGCATGATGACCGGCGCCACGGGCGGCGCTTTCGTCGAGGCGAGTCCGCGTGCCGAGATTCCGACGCTCATCGATGGCGCTGTCAAAATTTTCGACTCGACCATTATTCTCGAATATCTGGAAGACAAATGGCCGGAACCCCGCTTGTTGCCTGCTTCTCCGGCCGATCGCGCGCGGGTGCGCATGATCGAGGATGTGATGGATGGGCTGTACGAGCCGAACAACTGGGGCTTGGGCGAAGTGCTGCGCTTTAAGCGCGCCAGTGGCGCGCTGGCGGATCAACTGGTCGCCCATTCACGCGCGAGCGTGACCAAATTGCAAGGTTGGCTGGAGAAACAATTGGGTAATGACCTTTGGTTCAACGGCGCGAGTTTCGGCTGGGGCGATGTCGCGGTTGCGCCTTATGTTTGTCGATCGGCGGCATCGGGCCAGCCGCCGCCCGTCGGTTCAAATCTCGCCGGTTGGTTGGCGCGAGCGAGTGAGCGCCCCAGCGTGGCGAAAGCCGTTGAGCAAATGAAACAGGTGATCGCGAATTTTCCCGATGTCGCCACCATGCTCGCGAATGGCCAAGTGAATCGGCAATACCGCGACCACCGCTTGGAGTGGATGATTGCGGCGGGTGGGATTGAGATTGTCCGCGAAGGAATCGAGAAGGGAACGATTCGGTTTAGCCGGTTGCCCGAGTAGGTGTTTAGGTAGGGTGGATCAAGGCACGAAGTGCCGGATCCATCAAAGCGTAGAAGTCGATACTTGATTTTCTTGATGGTGGATCCGCTGCTGGTGGCAGCAGTTGCCTTTATGCCACTTGTGGCAGCATTTGCCGTTATGCCACGCTTGATCCACCCTACAATATAGGCTGAGCGCAAGTATCCATGCGCCTCTCCAAGCATCATTACAAAAAAAACGGCGCTTGACGCGCCGTTTTTGTTACTCGGGAGAGTTCCAGTCCAAGTCTTAAGGTCCGGATTCCTAATCGAGCGACGATTTTCGCGGCAGCGGTTTAGCGCTACCGCGGAAAACGTGAGTCACATTACGGATGAGTCGCGTATTCTCGCCCAAAAACATCCAACGCGTTGAGATTGATTCCACTATTGAGAATACTAACCGTCCCAGTTGCCGCTGCTAACGGCTTGCTCAGCGACATTGCGGTCGCAGGAACATTAAATTCGTCCATGTCCTGACCCAACAGACCTAAGTTGCGAAATACGTGCACGCTCTCCATGAATATGCCGGCGGGTAGCGTCCACGCAACGTCCAAGGTGCCGCCTGACTGCGCGACGCTCGACAGATTGTTGCTCGTGAGGGCCGCAAAATTCGCGCCGCTCAGACTGGCGTTGAGTACCGGCGCTTTGCGTAACGTCGAAGTGTAGGTATGCAACAGGGTGTCACCCGCGATGCCCGGCAGCGTACCGCCGTCGTCGAACAATTCGATCGTATAGACGCTGTTGTCCGGGATCGCCGCGATATGGGTATCGTCCATGAAGTACCGGTTATGGTTGCAGACCGTGGCGGTGTTGACGCCGTCGTAGGTCCCGCCATCGGGCATAAGACCAAATTTATTCTGCGTTACACCCTTGAACAGTAACACGCCCTCTAGCGGAAGCCCGGGACCCTTGACGATGGCATAATCGACTAATGGATCGGCCGGTGCATCGACCTCCGGCCAAATGCCGGACTTGATTCCGAGGTTACACCCACTGGAAATCGAACTGGATTGGGCGATCGCATTGATTGCCGACGCACCTACCCGTTGATCGCCTTGGAATAGCCAATTGGCGGTACTTGGAGCCTTGCTTAATACCATGCCGACGGAATTGCCAACCCCACCCACCGGAACCACTTCGAATCGAACCGTTGCTGAGTTAGTACTTAATTGCTCGATGACGACACTAGTGAACTGCGCGCCAACAAGCGTCGGATCGGTCGTTATCATGGTCAGAAATGTTGACAGGTTGTCGCCCTCGAACTGGAAATTCGATTGATCGAACAGCGGATCCAACGTTGTCGTCGCCGGCAAGCCAGCCGCGAAAGCATTGGTCCATGCCTTGAACTGCGCGTTGATTTGATCGAAGTCGCTTAGGAATTGTTAATAAATAAGTTATTCAATTAATAGTAATCGGATATGCTCCGTTGCATGACAACTGATTCGCTGGTTGGTCGACGTTGGGAAGTGATGCGCAAGGCACTTGATGAGCGCCAGCGACGGCTGCTGGTCGCGGTGGAGGCCAAGGTGTTGGGACGC
>JANMJR010000003.1:0-3186 GCA_031371465.1 Pseudomonadota bacterium | reverse complement strand
GGCGAGATCAGGCATAGCAAAAAAGCGCAACAGCGGATCGCGGAAATTCTCGGTCGCGAATTGATCTGCGTAGTCTTCAAGCTGATCGAGCAGGATCGGCACAAAATTGAATACCGCCTTGGCGGCGGGAATGTGCTCCAGATACCACGCCATGTCGGTGTAATCCTTGATGGCATGCAGATAGGTCCACGGCAGGGCGAATTCGCCGCTGGCATGGTCGCGGTAATCGGGCTGGTGCATGTGCCAGCAAAGGATCAGATCGAGACGCTTGGGTTCAGTCATGAGATAAAAATTGAAATAGTAAAAACCTAAGTCGAGAACAATTTTCGTAGGTGTGAGATTGTGGTACCTTTCCCTTGAAGGGGAGGAAATGTTTTTGCAATATGCCTCGACAGCCGCACCAAGGCTGGGTAGCCCTAGGCTAGCCACCGGCCTCGGGCCATTGCCTCTCGGCGTAACGCCCAGAGTCAACGAACGTGGTGCACCTCTTGCCCGAGCATCTCCGCCGTGATCAATGTCACGCCAGTTTCGGTCACGTGAAATCGTTGTTTGTCCCTCGGCCGATCGAAACCGACTTCCAAGCCATCGGGAACGTGCGCGCGTTTATCGACTACGACTTTACGCAAGCGCACATGCTCACCGATATACACGTCCGGCAGAATGACCGAGTCCTCGATCATGCTATGACTGGCCACGCGCACGTTGGAAAACAACAACGAGCGGCGAATCGACGCCCCGCTGATGATACAGCCACCGGAGACCAGCGAATCCACCGCCATACCCCGTCGCGCCTCGTCGTCGAAGACAAATTTAGCCGGCGGCAATTGTTCTTGATAGGTCCAGATCGGCCATTCGCTGTCGTACATATTTAGATCCGGTGTGACGCGGCATAATTCCATGTTTGCTTCCCAATAAGAATCGATGGTCCCGACATCACGCCAATAGGGAACCTGATTGCCATTTACGGATACGCAACTGTCACTGAATCGGTGTGCATACACGCGATAACGCGGCACCAGATAGGGAATAATGTCTTTGCCAAAATCGTGACTGGATTTCGGCTCGTCGGCATCGCGCTTGAGTTGCTCGTAGAGGAATGCCGCGTTGAACACGTAAACGCCCATGCTCGCCAACGCGCGCGTGGGATCGCCGGGAATGGACGCCGGATCGCTAGGCTTCTCGGCGAATTCGACCACGCGGCGCTCGGTATCAACCGCCATGACGCCGAACGCTTTAGCGTCCGCAAGCGGCACATCCAGACACGCTACCGTCATATCCGCCTGCAGTCGAACGTGCTGCGCAATCATTTTGCCGTAGTCCATTTTGTAAATATGATCCCCGGCAAGAATCAAAATGAATTCCGGCGCATAGTCGCGAAGAATGTCGATATTCTGGAACACCGCGTCCGCCGTACCTTTGTACCAGCTTTCGCCCTGGCGCTGCTGTGCCGGCAGTAATTCGATGCTCTCTTTGAACTGACCCGCCAGGAAACTCCAGCCACGTTGCAAGTGCTGTAGCAAACTATGGGCTTTGTATTGCGTGGCGACGCCGATGCGGCGGACGCCGGAGTTGATGCAGTTGGAAAGCGGAAAATCGATGATGCGAAATTTGCCGCCGAACGGCACGGCGGGCTTGGCGCGCCAATCGGTCAACGGACCGAGCCGACTGCCGCGTCCACCGGCGAGAATCATCGCAAAGGTGTTCTTCGTCAACAGACTGACATAGCGACCTGACGCTTGTTCGGTTGATTTTCCCAGCGCGTTGTTGTCCATCGGATCTCCGCGATATTTGGTTGAGTCTTGATGGCTTTACTGACGAGCCTGACCGTTCTGCGTATTATAGCGATAATAGTGTTTCGCTAATCGCCCATCGGACAACTCATTGACCACTGCCATTTCCATCGATTTCGATAGCATTCTGACTGCGCGCAGCCACGACCCCCATTCAATTCTGGGGCCGCAACGTGACGCTGGCGGTTCATTGCTGCGCGTGTTTCGGCCCTATGCTGGCAACGTTTCACTACGTGTCGGCGCGACCGAACAACCGTTAAAGCGCGTTCACCCGGCTGGACTATTCGAGTGGCGCGGCGATCTACCCGCAACCCGCGACCGCGTTCTAATCGCCGAGGAAAGCGGCGTGAAAGTCGTCTTCCACGACCCTTACTCGTTTCCGTCAACGTTGACCGAAGAAGACCTTTATCTTTTCAACGCCGGCAAATTGCATCAAGCCTATCGCAGTCTCGGCGGCCATGTACGATCGATCGACGGCGTTAATGGTGTGCGTTTTGCGCTATGGGCGCCAAACGCCGGACGGGTCAGCGTAGTCGGAGCATTCAATCGCTGGGATGGCCGCGCCCACCCCATGCGCAGCCACGGCGCCAGCGGTGTGTGGGAACTATTCATCCCCGGCCTCGCGCCCGGCGAGTTGTATAAATTCGAGATCCGCAATCGCCGCAGCGGTCAGATTTTTGTCAAAAGCGATCCGTACGGCAATAGTTTTGAAATGCGGCCGAGCACGGCAACGCGAGTGGGGGCGGAAAAACCCTACGACTGGAAAGACCAAGCGTGGTTTAAACAACGCGCCGCCTGGGATTGGCTGCACGCGCCGCTGAACATTTACGAAGTCCATGCCGGCTCATGGCGTAAACATTATGATGGCCGCACTTACACCTATCGTGATCTGGCGGCCCAGCTTGTTCCCTACGCGCAGGAAATGGGTTATACCCATATCGAGTTACTACCCATTTCCGAGCATCCCCTGGATGAATCCTGGGGGTATCAGACCACCGGTTATTTCGCTGCGAGTAGCCGTTTCGGTTCGCCGGACGATCTGCGTTTTTTCATCGATACCTGCCACCATGCCAACATTGGCGTGATACTCGATTGGGTTCCCGCGCATTTTCCGACCGACGATTTCGCGCTCGCGCGTTTCGACGGCACCGCGCTGTACGAACACGAAGATCCGCGCCTCGGCTTCCATCAAGATTGGGGCACGCACATTTTCAACTACGGTCGCAGCGAAGTGCGCAGCTTTTTACTTTCCAGCGCCCATTACTGGCTGGCCGAATTTCACTTCGACGGCTTGCGTGTCGATGCCGTCGCGTCGATGCTCTATCTCGACTACTCGCGCAAAGCCGGCGAATGGCTGCCGAACAAATTCGGTGGTCGGGAAAATTTGGACGCCATC
>JANMJR010000519.1:0-1662 GCA_031371465.1 Pseudomonadota bacterium | reverse complement strand
CCACGGATGCGCTAAGTAATAATCGAGTTTGTAAAATAAAATATAGCCCAGACGCCCGCCCAGTATGGTGCCGAGCACACCGTAGAAAATTAGATCATCCAGCTCACGTAGAGTCCAATTCAGCCACGGCTGCGTGCGAATGCGGTGGCGGCCCAACAGCATAATGCCGAGAAATCCTAGCACGTACATCAGGCCGTACCAGCGAATCGCAACAGGGCCGAGGGAAATGGCGATGGGATCGAATTGCGGATGGATCAACATTAGTTTTTTCTTTGGCGCTGAAGTTTAATTTTTCGCCGCAACAACGATTGCCAGTTCGGCGGTAATTTCATCTGTTCGACCAGATCGAGAAATGCCCGCAGGGTCGGCGACGAGTTGCTATTCTTCCACGCCAAGCCGGTTGTGACCAGCGGACTTTTTTCGTTGAGCGGACGGTAGCTCACGCCGGCGCGGCCCAGATTGGTCAGCGAAGCCGGCACTAATGCAACGCCCATGCCGACGGAAACCAGGCTAATTATCGTCTGCATTTGGATTGCTTCCTGCGCAATGCGTGGGGCAAATCCGGCGCGATCACACGCCCCCATGATGGCATCGTAAAGGCCCGGCGCGCTGTGTCGGGGAAACATGACGAAAGGCTGATCGGCCAACGAGTGCATTGAAATCGCTCGCGCGGGGCTAGGCGTGCTGCTGTTTTCGTTGGTCGACGGCAAGACCGCCACAAGTTCTTCCTGAAACAACGGCTGAAATTGCAACGACGGATCGGTCAGCGGCGCGAGAATGATGCCGACATCAATCTCGTTTTTTCGCAGCGACTCGATCTGTAAGTCTGTCGTGGCCTCCCGTAAGTTCAATGTGACGCTTGGAAAGCGCGACTGAAACTCGCGCAGCATTGATGGCAGCACGTGGTAATCGGCGACGCTGATAAAGCCAATGGCAAGCTTCCCCATTCGCCCCCCCGCGGCCTCACTGACGTGATGTTTAAGCGAATCAAACTGTGTCAGCAAAGGCTTCGCCTCAGCTAAGAACAGTTGTCCGACGGCGGTGAGTTCGACGCGCCGATTGGTGCGGGCGAACAGCGCCACCCCCAACTCTTGTTCGAGTTGCTGAATCTGGCGCGTCAGCGGTGGCTGGGACATATGCAATTGCTCCGCCGCGCGACCGAAATGCAGACTTTCTCCCACGGCTATGAAATAACGCAGGTGCCGTAATTCCATCGATACTCATTAGGTATCAAAAGACAGATGATATTGTATTGGACGCTATCAAACAAGATCGTTACAGTAGCCCGTCAAATTTTAAATTCTGGAGACTTCCATGGCCTACAACTGGCGCAGTAAATTAATCACCGGCGGCGTGTCCCGCTCCCCTAACCGCTCGATGCTGCGCGCGACGGGCTTTCAAGATGGCGATTTCGACAAGCCGCTGATCGGCATCGCTAACGGTCATTCGAACATGAATCCGTGCAACATGGGCATTCAGCCCTTGGTTGATCGCGCGTTTGACGCAGTGAAAACCGCCGGCGGCATGCCGCAGACCTTCGGCGTGCCGACCGTCACCGATGGAATCGGCATGGGCACGGAAGGGATGAAGTATTCGCTGGTGTCGCGCGAAGTGATCGCCGATGCGATCGAGACATCGGTCAACGGCCAAATGATGGACGGC
>JANMJR010000517.1:0-1820 GCA_031371465.1 Pseudomonadota bacterium | reverse complement strand
TCAATCTTCGCTCGTTTGAGGTGCGGTGACTTCGCCAGCCGCGCGTTTATGCTTTCGGCGGAAGGCAACGATGGCAGTGGCTCGAGACGTCCCTCCACCCGTTCGAAACGCGGCGCGGGATTACCCCAGGTGGCCGCGAGTTGTTGACGCGCCGTGCGCAACTCGCTTTGAGCAAGCGACAGATCGATGCGTACATTCGCTTCGGCGACTCGTGCTTTGGTTTCCTCGAGAGGGGGCACTTTACCCGAAGCCACGCGCTTGCCGGCGACTTCCGTCGCCCGTTTCGCAAGATTAGCAATATCTTGGGCGAGTCGAACGCGCTCTTGTGCCGATAACACGCCGAAGAAGTTGGCTGTGACAGTGGCGCGAATCTCCGCGCGGCGAACGTCGAGTTCCACCGCCGCGATATAGCGTCCGCGCACAGCCGCGTCCAGGCGGGCAGAGCGTTTGCCACCCAACTCGATCGGCTGATCGAGTTGAAGGGTCGTCGTGCGGGTTGCCTTGCGGGTATCCTCGAGCAAGAACCCCAATTGCGGATTAGGGCGCGCTGCGCCCTGAATGACGGCTCCTTCCGTGGCTTCCAGCTCGCGAGTAGCCACCGCAAGATCGGGGTTCGACAGCAACGCCAAATCTTCTGCGGCACGCAAGGTCATCACTGCAGGCTCTTCTGCAACGCCGCGCGTTCTACCGTCGTTGGGAGGCGCGCCATTTACCTGTGCAAAGCCAGGATTGACAAGCAATGCCGCCAAACCGAGCGGCTTGAAAATTTTGGCAAATGCGAATAGGCGCATCGAATTCTCCATAGTTAATCCTTTAGCAAGGACGAAACAAAGAACTCGGCGAGGGGCGTGCGTCAACGACGCAAGAATACTAAGGAGTATTAAAGGGAAACGCCGCCTCGCCGACTAAGCGAGGCCGATCCACTTCGGACGTTCGGGCCTGGAAGAAAACTGCGTGAGTTGGAGCGATTGTGGGCGTGCGAACGTGAAATCCGACCCGGTAAAATCCGAGGGCGCACTTCCACCGCCTAGCGCCATTGAGCAACTTACATGACAAACTCCACAATCCGCATCGAAGTTACTCGGCTTGGAATCGGGTCCGGAGTCATTGCCGTGATTTGATTGGTCTTGCTGGTGTTTGTGTTCGTGATGACCGACGTGGTGAGACGCGGCTTCGGTTTCATGCTCACAATAAGCCGACACTGCCGCCCAGGAAAGCTGGAGCGGCACGAGCAACATTAGGAGCACGAGAAATCGGCGCATCATGGGCAGAAGTTTAGCACCGATAGTCTAAGAACGATTAATTAACAGCCATTCGCGACATACCCTGCCAGAAACCGCATGGATGTTGGCTCCCGGAACGGCGTTCGCGGTACGGCAAGCTGGATGCGCCTCCTGGCGCGATCAAATTTTTAGGCAGTTGGTTCGTCATTTCGTAATCAACGCGTTGATCATATTTCCACCTTTTAGAAAGGAGGGTGAATACGCTGAAGGCCAAAACCTTATTCTGCTTTCGCCGCCTCGAAAAATTGATGTAACAACGCCTTGCGCACCATATGCACGTGCTGGCGCAAGGTGTAGACCTGATTGGCAAACGCGAGCGGGGTCGGGATGCGATGGGCGGCGCGCTCGATGCGATCGATTGCTTCGAGCCACTCGTCGCGCGACTTGCTCTCGGGCTTTTGCCGAACTTCCAGTTCGATCATTTTCAACTCGCCGTAGTAGCGAAAAATCCGGCGGCGTATGCGCCACGAATACAAAACCGGCGCCACGCGAAACAGCGGGAACAGTACCGCCGCGATCGGCAGCAGCATGAAAATC
>JANMJR010000501.1:0-10175 GCA_031371465.1 Pseudomonadota bacterium | reverse complement strand
GCTTGCTTCTTCAGCCAGATCGCCCAATGATTCCACCAACTGCCGTCGACCGATTTCGCCGATTCCAGCCACGCATCATTGTCTTTTCCAACCTTACCGCCGACCCAATAGTTACGCTTATTCTTCGACGCCGGGTTCATCGATCCGGCGATATGCCCGCTCGCACCCAACACGAATTCGAGTTTACCGCCCAAATTTTGCGCGCCGGTAAAACTGCTGCTCCATGGCACGATATGATCTTCTTTCGCGGCGAAAATATAAGCTGGCATGTCGATCTTGCCGATGTCGATTTTCTCGCCACACATGGTGAGCTTATTCTTTTGCACCAGTTCATTTTGCCAATAAAAATGACGCAGATAATAAGCGTACATCGGGCCGGGCAAGTTGGTCCCGTCGCTGTTCCAGTAAAGCAGATTGAACGCTTCCGGCGTTTTTCCCTTCAGATAATTGTTGACTACATACTGCCAAATCAAATCGTTAGCGCGCAGGCTGGAAAACGCCATCGCTATTTCCTTACCGGAAACGAGTCCACCCTTGGCCAATTGTTGTTCGCGCTGCTTCACCATGTTCTCGTCGATGTAGGCGCCGATGTCGCCGACGTCGGAAAACTCCAGCAACGATGTCATCAGCGTCACACTGGCAACGGGCTCTTCGCCACGCGCCGCCAGTACCGCCAGCGCGGCGCTGACCAACGTGCCGCCGACACAAAACCCCAACAGATTAATTTGCTCGGTCTTGCCAATGTCCCGCGTCACTTCAATGGCTTTGATAATGCCCAGCTCGAGATAGTTATCCCATGTCAGATGCTGCTGATCTTTCTTGACGTTGCGCCACGACACCATGAATACCGTGTGGCCTTGATCGAGCGCGAAACGCACGAAAGAATTCTCCGGCTCCAGATCCATCAAATAAAACTTATTAATGCACGGCGGCACCAACAACAATGGCCGCTCGCACACCGTCTTAGTCGTTGCCGTGTATTGAATCAACTGAATCAATTCATTCTCGAAAACCACGGCGCCGGCGGTGGTCGCGATATTTTTCCCGACGGCGAACTTCGTTTCGTCGGTCATGGAAATGCGGCCTTTCTCGATATCTTCCATCAAGTTTCTCAGGCCGCTCGCCAAGCTCTCGCCTTTGCTATCCAACGCCAGTTTCAGCACTTCCGGATTGGTCGCGAGGAAGTTCGACGGCGACATCGCGTCCACATACTGGCGCGCGAAGAACAACATTTTGCGCTTAGTGGGCGGATCCAGATCGGTTTTTTCCACGGCGCCGATGAGCCAATCGGAGGCCAGCAAATAGGATTGCTTGATGTAATCGAACAGCGGCATGTCAGACCATTCCGCTGCGCCGAAACGACGATCGCCTTTAGCCGCCACCGGCTTCGCCCCCAAAGTGTTCTGGCTTAGGAAACTTTCCCAGAGCTTCATTTGGCTGGCTTGATAATTTTTTTGCAGTTCGCTCCACTGATCTGAATTCTGAGAAACCGCGCCGATGAATTGTTGATAGGTCTCGGCAAAACCACCATCGGGTTCGAGAGTTTGGTTAAATCGATGTTGCCAATCATTGACCAGCGATTGATTGGCATCGGTAAACTGCTTCAGAATCGTTTCAATAGAAAATGGCGTGGCATGCGACTTCGTCATTCGGATCCTCACGATAAAACGGATTAGAACAAGCACTTCTTTTGATAGCGGCTTATTATAACGCCGCTTTGCCGCATTTTTGGTTAGCGGTAAAGGGTTTTGCTTGCAAAGAAAAACCGTATTGTTGCATCGCAACATTTTACTGTCAACAAATTCCGATTCCCTTCGATGATCGGGGCGAGGGGCAAGCGGTCATTCATTAAAGTAACGTCGGTTCGAGTCATTTCCCGGCGATCACAATATCATCGCTGCGCTTCACATTCGCCGACACTTCGCGGCACAAACTCAAAAAGGCATCGATTCCCGGTGTGCGATATTTTTGCCTGTGCAACAGAAAATGAAACTTGCGGCGCAGATCGATTTCCTTCAGCTTCAATTCGATCAAACTGCCGTGCCGAAACGATTCCTTCAGCGCTAAGCGCGACACGCAACCGATGCCCAGCCCCGCTTGAACGGCATGCATGATGGCTTCCGTGTGTTCCAACTCGAGGCGAATTTTGAGCTGATTGCGCCATTGGCTCAGCGCCCGATCCAAGGTTTGGCGGGTGCCGGAGCCGGATTCGCGCACGATCCACCATTCTTCCAGCACGTGGGCGATCTTGAGGCTGCGCCGCTTCGCCAGCGGATGATCCGGCGCGCAAAACACCGCCAACTCGTCCGCTACCCAATCGGTCATCGCTAAATCCTTGTCGTCGTACTCGCCTTCGATCAAGCCCAGATCCAACTCAAAATCCTTCACCCGCTCGGCGATGTGGGTCGTGTTGTGAACCTCGAGCGTTACTTGGCTGCCGGGATGGCGACGCATGAATTCGCCGACCAACAACGTTCCCAGATAGTTGCCGATGGTTAGCGTCGCGCCCACGCGCAGCGCGCCAAATGTCAGGCCACCGGCCAGAATCGCTTCGATTTCGTTGGCGCGGTCGAGCAACTCGCGCGCCTTCGGCAGTAGTAAGCGTCCGGTTTCATTAAGCCGCAGCCGTTTGCCGTTGCGGTCAAATAAGCGGCAATCGAATTGATTTTCCAATTCTGAGAGCGAGGTACTGGCCGCCGATTGCGACATCGATAGCTTGTCTGCCGCGGCGGAAACCGTGCCGAACTGGCCGATGGCGGCGAAAACTTCAAGTTGCCGGAGTGAGTAGCGCATTCTTAATATTTGTAAAATAGATAATACCTATCTAAATTACCTGATTTTCCGAATTAATGCACCTTTCTATAATCCGATCTGGTCATAAGACCATTTGGCGGATTTGACACTATGGCAACGATAGGCACCGAACGAGTCCTCGACGTTCATCACTGGAACGAATCTCTATTCAGCTTCAAAACCACCCGCGATCAGGGCCTGCGTTTTGAGAATGGCCACTTCGTCATGATCGGCCTCCAAGTCGACGGCAAACCACTGATGCGCGCCTATAGCATCGCCAGCCCGAACTACGACGAACACCTGGAATTTCTCAGCATCAAAGTAGAAGACGGCCCCCTCACCTCGCGTTTGAAAAATCTCAAGGCCGGCGATGAAATTTTGGTCAGCCGCAAACCCGTCGGGACTTTGGTGCTGCACGACCTCAAGCCCGGCAAGAATCTGTACCTGTTCGCCACCGGTACCGGCCTTGCGCCGTTCATGAGCGTAATCCGCGATCCGGAAACCTACGCGCGTTTCGAAAAAGTGATTTTGGTGCACGGTGTACGGGTCGTCAGCGAACTCGCCTACGCCGAATACATCACCCAAGAATTGCCGGATCACGAATACTTCGGCGAAGAGATTCGCAACAAGTTGATTTACTACCCCACCGTCACCCGCGAACCCTACCAAAATCGCGGCCGCCTCACGGACCTGGTCGAGAGCGGAAGATTGTTTGAAGACATCGGCTTGCCGCCCCTCGATCCTAACCGCGACCGCGCCATGATTTGCGGCAGCGCGAGTATGTTGAAGGATACCGCCGCGTTGCTCGACGCGCGCGGCTTCAAGATTTCGCCGCATATTGGTGTGCCGGGTGATTATGTGATTGAGCGCGCGTTTGTAGAAAAGTAAATTCTCAATCCTCCTGTCATTGCGAGGAGCAGTGCGACGAAGCAATCTCGTTTTTCTATTGCCGCAAAAGACTAGATTGCTTCGTTGCGCTGCTCCTCGCAATGACAATTAGACCGCGCTTGACAGTTCAATCCGCGGCGGACTAACCTCGCTTAAGTATTCGCCTCTTAAAGGCGAACAAATCAATCCGAGGAGAATCACGCCATGTCCGATTTTACCGAATCCAATCTCACCGATGCGGTACTGGCTCGCCTCGACGGCGCCTCTAATCCGCGCTTCAAACAAATCATGTCCAGCCTCATTCGCCACGTGCACAACTTGGTGCGCGATGTAGAATTGACCGAGGCCGAGTGGTTTGAGGCGATTAAATTTTTAACTGAGACCGGCCAAAAATGCGATAGCAAGCGCCAGGAATTTATTCTGTTATCCGACACACTCGGCGTGTCGATGTTGGTGGACGCGATCAATCATCGCAAACCCGGCGGCGCGACGGAATCCACGGTGTTCGGGCCGTTCTATGTGAATGGCAGCCCAAGCTTGCCCAAGTGGGCAAATATTTCGGAGGGCGTTGCGGGCGAGCCGACCTATATGTCCGGTCAGGTTAAAACCGTGGCTGGCAAACCGATTGCCGGCGCCCAGTTGGATTTGTGGCAAACGGACGGCGAAGGTTTTTATGATGTGCAATTGGCCGATCTCAAGCGCATGCAGTCGCGTGGAAAAATTGCGACGGACACCGAAGGTTGCTATGGTTTTCGCACCGTCAAACCCGTGAGTTATCCGATTCCCACCGATGGGCCCGTCGGCAAAATGCTCAATGGCATGGGCCGCCACCCCTATCGTCCGGCGCATATTCACGCGATTGTTTCCGCACCAGGATTCGAGCCGGTGACGACCCACGTATTCGTGAAAGGCGATCCGTATTTGCAATCGGACGCGGTGTTCGGCGTGAAGAATTCCTTGGTCAGCGAGTTCGTGAAGTGCGAAGGAACGACGCCCGACGGATCAAAATCGAACATACCGTTTTGGGAAGTGCGATACGATTTTGTCTTAGCCGGCGCCAAGTAAGAAAACCGTCGCGACACAGATCTGACAAGAAAAAGTCATCGAGGTGTTATTAGGGAGTCCCGTAGTTCAACCAATAAGGTGGAGGAATCAATGTTACGCAGAACTAAAATGGTAATTGCATCGGTAGCAATGGCAGTCTCAAGCATCGCATCTGCTGAAGGCTTGCCGGGGATGCGCGGCGCGGATCATATCGGCATCACGGTGCCGGATTTGAAACCAGCGGTGGATTTTTTGGTGAACGTCATCGGCTGCGGCTTTCTACAAAATAGGGCCGTTTAAAGCGGACAACGATTGGATGGAAGTGCATTTGAACGTCAATCCGCGCGCCGAAATTCCGACCATGCAATTGGTGCGCTGTGGCCAGGGCACGAACTTAGAGGTGTTTCAATGGAGTTCACCGGATCAAAAAGCCACGCAGCCGCGCAACAGCGATGCCGGCGGCCATCACATCGCGTTGTATGTCGACGACATGACAAAAGCGGTCGCCCATTTGAAGAAACACAATGTGAAAATGTACGGCGATCCGACGGTGATGGGTGAAGGCCCGAGCGCGGGGGAGAGTTGGATGTATTTCCTCGCGCCTTGGGGCGAGCAGATGGAACTGGTGACCTATAAGACCAAAGCCTATGAAAAAGATTTCAAAGGCAAGTTATGGAATCCGACGGCGCCGGGTCAATAAACATCATGTCGTTCTGAAGGGTAACGCGACGAAGAATCTGCTTTTTCGCCTTGTTCAGCATGCAATGGAAAGCAGATCCTTCGCGACGCTCAGGATGACATCTTCCTAAATATGTCCTCGTTTATTCGCAACACCTTGGTTATTCTTTTCTTCTCGGCAGCGCTAACGCCGCCCGCATTTTGCCATGCGGAACTCGGCTACAACTTGCGCGCCGCCCATTTCGAATACACGCCGATCGGCATGATGGTTTACATGCGCTTCTCGCTCGCGCTACTGGTCGGCAACAAATTGGGGCAAAAAAATCCAGATGGGACTTACGTTCCTGCGCCTTACACTTACAATCGATTGGAGAGCAGCCGAGTGTTTCACTATCTCGACATCAAAGCCGTCAAGCGCGACGCGCTGGGACTCGGCGCGCTTGCCGCACAAGGTCACGACATCTCCCTTGGCGGAAAATCCATCGTGCCGAAAGTCATCAATGTCCGTGTTCATCCGAAAGGCAGCGTGCCGCCATTCGCTAAACTGGACGATGCAAAAAACGCTTGCAAAGGCGCACCCTATAGCTCACCGCGTGAAGATGAAATCGACAGCGGTTATGTGTTGGTCGATGTCGCGCTGCTCTATCTACAGATCACCGCGACCGATGCATTCCAGCTCAAAAGCTCACTCGTGCCTGGCGAACTCGGCGAGCCCGCCACCAAGAATATTTTTTGGGATCATCGCGGTAGCGATCAGCAAACACCGTACCACGCAGACGGTTTGCTCGACGCAGCCATCCTTTTCAGCCCGCCGAAATAGCGCCAGTATTTTTCCATCGCGCCAGAATCCGCATGAATACTGGCCTCCAAGCAATGCCACGTTCGGTTAAGCCCGAACGACTAACCCAACAGTATTGGGACCTAACTCGTGCTTGATCACGGTGAACACGGTCCAATTCGCATGCACGATTCATGATCCGTGCGCAGTGTCGGAAGCGCCGACAAAGGCAGGTCGCAATGACTACACCGAGTTTGCCGTTTGCCAGGTTTTCTCGTATCCTCGCTAAAACCCAAACTGAGTCTTTCAAATGGATCTCAATTATTCCCCCGAAGAAAACGCTTTCCGCCAAGACGTGCGTAATTTCTTGCGCGAAGCCCTTCCCGAAACCTTGCGCCACAAAGTCTTGGCGGGCATTCACCACAGCCGCGAAGAACAAGTCGCTTGGCAAAAAGTCTTGCACAAACAAGGCTGGTTTGCGCCCAGTTGGCCCAAGGAATACGGCGGCGCCGGCTGGAACGCCGTGCAGCGCTATATTTTCGAGGAAGAATACGACGACGCCGGCGCACCTCGCGTGGTGCCGTTCGGCCCAATGATGTGCGCGCCGGTGATCATGGCCTTTGGCAGTGATTGGCATAAACAGCGTTTCCTGCCAAAAATGTTGAACACCGATGAGCTATGGTGCCAGGGGTATTCCGAGCCGGGCTCCGGCTCGGATCTCGCGTCGCTGAAAACCAAGGCCGAGCGCCAAGGCGATCACTACATCGTCAATGGCCAAAAAACTTGGACGACATTAGCGCAGTGGGCGGATTGGATTTTTTGCCTGGTGCGCACCTCCAGTGAAGGTAAGGCGCAGGAAGGCATATCCTTTTTGTTGATCGACATGAAATCACCGGGCATCGAAGTGCGCGCAATTAAACTCATGGACGGCGCCCACGAAGTCAATGAGGTGTGGTTCGACAACGTGAAAGTGCCAGCGGAAAATTTAGTGGGCCAGGAAAACAAAGGTTGGACCTACGCGAAATTTTTACTCGGTCACGAACGCAGCGGCATCGCCGCCGTGGGCCGCTCGAAACGCGAGCTTGCCTTCGTTAAAGAAGTCGCGCGTCAAGAACAACTCGACGGCAAACCCTTGCTCGATCATCCACGCTACCGCGATAAAGTCGCGCAATTGGAAATCGATCTAATGGCGCTTGAAGTCACCAGCTTGCGTGTGCTCTCCGCCGAAAGCCGCGGCAAAGCGCCGGGAGCGGAAGTCTCGTTCCTGAAAATCAAAGGCACGGAAATTCAGCAAGCGTTGACGGAATTACAAATGGAAGCGCTCGGTCCTTATGCGCTGCCGTTCTTTCCCGATTTCGTCAATGGACTTGCGCATGCAAAAATCGTCGGGCCCGATTACGGCCCACCCTTCACGCCGCGCTATATGAATTACCGAAAAACCAGCATTTATGGCGGCTCCAACGAAATTCAGCGCAACATCGTCGCGCAACATATTTTGGCGCTGTGAGGCGAACATGGATTTCAATTTTTCTTCCGAACAAGAACAACTGCGCGATACGATTAATCGCCTGATCGAGCGCGAATACGAATTCAACAAGCAACGTCACGCCATCATAAATTCCGCCGAAGGCTTCAGCGCTACGGTATGGAGCAGTATGGCGGAAATCGGCATGTTGGGCTTAGGCATAGCTGAAGCCCACGGTGGCTTCGGCGGCAATGCCATCGACACCATGATAGTGATGGAGGCGCTGGGCCGCGGCTTAGTGGTCGAGCCCTATTTAGCAACCGTAGTGCTGGGCGCTAATTTGATTCAACTGGCCGGATCAGACGCGCAAAAAACTTCGTTGCTGCCGCAACTGGTCGAAGGCAAACTCAAACTAGCCTTCGCCCACAGCGAGGCGGGAGCGCGCTATGACTTGAAGCGCGTTGCAACGGTCACACGTAAAGTCGGCGACGGGTATATCTTGAGCGGCGAAAAAATTGTCGTGCTCCACGGCAATATCGCCGACAAAATTATTGTTTCAGCGGCGACTGCGGGCGCGTTGAACGATGGTCAAGGCATGGCGTTGTTTTTGGTCGATGCCAAAACACCCGGCGTGAACCTCACTGGCTATCGCACCATCGATAATCAACGGGCGGCGAATTTACATTTGGATAACGTGCGCGTAAACGCCGATGCGATGCTGGGCAGCAGTGAAGATAACCTGGCGGTGGTGGAGCAGGTGATGGACATCGCCACGGCCGCGTTGGTCGCCGAGTCCGTCGGGGCGATGGAGGCGCTGCAAAAATCGACCTTGGAATACCTCAAAACCCGCCGCCAATTCGGTGTGCCAATCGGCAAATTTCAGGCCTTGCAACATCGTATGGTCGATATGCTGATGTCCGTCGAACAATCGCGCTCCATGGCCTATTTGGCTGCGGTGAAAGTTCAGTCCAGCGACGTCGCGGAAAGGCAACGCGTCGTGTCCGCGGCGAAGAACGCGGTTGGGCGTTACGGGCGCTTGGTCGCGCAGGAGGCGGTGCAAATGCACGGCGGCATGGGCATCACCGACGAGCTATCGGCGAGCCATTATTTCCGCCGCTTGACCGCCATCGACGCCACGTTCGGCGATGCCGACCATCACCTGTCCCGCTTCGCGGCGGGTTCTACTTTCTAGTCGCCGAGGTTTGTTTTGGCATTTAAATATTATTGGGAAGACTTCAAAGTCGGCGACCGCACCGTACTTGGAAGTAAAACCTTAACAGAAGATGAGATCATCGGCTTCGCCAAGCAATTCGATCCACAAGTTTTTCACGTGGATAAAGCCAAGGCCGAGCAATCCTATTTCGGCGGCATCATCGCCAGCGGTTGGCATACGTGTGGCATCGCGATGCGTTTGATGTGCGACGCGTATCTGAACGATTCCGCCAGCATCGGCTCACCGGGCGTAGACAATATCCGCTGGCTCAAGCCGGTGCGCCCTGGCGACACCTTGCGGGTAGAACGCGTGTTTTTGGAATCCCGTCCGTCATCGAGCAAACCCGATATCGGCATCGTCAAGTCCCGCTGGGAAGCCTTTAATCAGCACAACGAATTAGTCATGTCGATGGAAGGCATCGGCATGTTCCTGCGTCGCGCCGCCGCCCAAGCATGAGCCATCCCGCCGAATTCGCGCGCGCTGCCACAGTGCTGGGCGGCGTGACCAACAAAGTTCATGTATTGCTGCGCAAAGAAGATTTCAACGCCGCGCGGTTGACGGCCAGTGTCGTCGTCGTGCTGGATATTTTGTTCGCGACCACGACCATCGTCACGGCGCTTGCGCATGGCGCGACTGAAGTAATCCCGGCCATCGACGAACACGACGCGCGCGCCAAAGCGAAGCCATTTTCAGCGGAATCCGTCGTGCTTTCCGGCGAGAGAATGATCCACGCGATAGAAGGTTTCGTCACGCCGCTGCCGCTTGCGCTCACGGAAGTCGGCGTCAACGGCAAGCGGGTGATCTACTCGACCACGAATGGCACGGTCGCGTTGAGCCAAGCGGCCGCTGCGCCGCATGTGTATGCGGCTTGTTTGTTGAATGGCGCGGCGACGGTTGCGCATATTCAAAAGCACCATGCCGATGAATCGGTGCTAATCGTGTGTAGCGGTTCGGCCGGCGGCATGAACTTGGAAGATTTTTACGGCGCGGGACACATCGTCGACCTGTTGATAAAAGGTCTCGACCCAGATCGCGATCTAACCGATGCGGCGCAATCGGCGCTGCGCCTCTATCGAACCCACGACGCCTACGACTGCCTGATCAGTTCCCGCGTCGGCCGCATCATGCAACGTTCCGGTGTGGAGGACGAGGTGCGCTACGCGGCGCAGCGCGATGTCCTATCCCTGGTGGCAAAATTAAGCGGAGGCTCGGTTCATGTTTTCTAGACAAGAACATCACTTTGCAAACGTAAACAATCAGACGCTACACTACGTCACTTCCGGTGAGGGCAAGTTGATTTTATTCGTGCACGGCTT
>JANMJR010000485.1:0-2372 GCA_031371465.1 Pseudomonadota bacterium | reverse complement strand
CACGTTCTTGCCGGTTGCTTCAACCACGCCGGCGAGCTCAGTTCCGAGTATAGGTTGCCTAGGTTTCAGGGCGCCAAGCGCCAAACGCGCGATGAACCCGAAGCCAGTAGGTAAAGTGAGACTACGTACCCGCCAATCTCCTGAGGTCACCGTAGTCGCCCATACCTTTATCAGGACTTCATTGTCCTTGGGCGTGGGCTTTGCCACCTCCTTCAAATGAAGGACTTCTGGCGGCCCGTATCTTTCATACACCACCGCTTTCATGCGCTGACCTGCTGAGTTGATTTAATCCGTGCGTAGTTCATTGTATGTATCAATGCCGTGAAATTCAATATCCATGCGGGTTCCAGCTATTAGCTGTCACCATGAAACGCGCGCATACATGAGCCCGATAGATTTAGTGCGAACACTCAACCACAGTCATTCCCGCGCAGGCGGGAATCCATTCGGCTTGTCTGATTGCGATGCTAGTATGGATTCCCGCCTTCGCGGGAATGACAATTTGGCTCCAGTTTAATGCAGTGACAAAGTTAGATTGTGCGCTTTGATTTGGCATCAAAATTCTTTGGTCATGAATACGCTATTCGGATCTTCGACGTAAGTTGCAAAAGGCCCGCAATACGTAAATCCAAAACATAACGGCCATCACCGCATCCTCTGGCAAGTATTTTGCAAGCAAGGGAGTAGATTTTTCGCCAAGTAGGAGTATTCGCTCATTCATTGCACCACTGTTGCTCGCAGGGAATGCCATTTTGATTTCCCCCGTCCATCTGTACGTTGGGGCAGTTTTTCAAGAAGAACGTGGCCTCAGCGCAAGAAGTCATTTGCGAGCAATGAGTTCGGCCATCGCACTGAAAGGTCGACGACGTACCTCGATCGTTGAAACGATCAACGACTTCCTCATGTGGAACAGTGACGGTCTCATTTGGTGTCGCGCGGTGGTTGTAAGCTCCGTAACCAAAGGCAGTCAAAGCAACAACAACGCCAATTGAAACAATGCGCCCAAGCACGCTCTGTTTCTTGCCGCCTCGGCGGGGCTCACGCAGGTGGCTAGGTCGCCCGGCAGAGCGACCGAGACACAAGAGACTCTTTGCGCGCTTTTTTCCGTCCCTATCGATTTCTATCTCAAAGCTGAGTCGTTCACCAAGCTTGGGGCGCTGACCATCCCGTGGAAAGGCAGAGACGTGGACAAACACCTCACGGCCACCCTGAGTCGGTGCGATAAATCCGAAACCGCGATCGTCGTTCCATTTCGCGAGAGTTCCTTCGATGCGCATACTAAAGGGCCAAGAGTTGGTTACCAGACCTACCGGTCTGTTGTATTGAAATTCCGGCAACATCCCAATGCGTTGTAACTGTTTGATACATTTGTAGATGCGCTGGAGTTACCTGTCCGTGCTTGTCAAGGATAAAACGACTCCACTAGCTTAGCGGAAATATATCACTCCGTCGACGCAAAAAACTCCAACAACAACCGGGCCAATTCCTCAGGTTGTTCCTCCGGAATCCAATGCCCTGCGCCTTCGACGATCCCGCCGCGCACATCAAGCGCGACGCGCTGACACGACGCCACGACTTCCATCTGCCGTCCCCAACCGCCCGCGCCGCCGAGGGCTAACACAGGCATCGCCAATTTACCGCCGCGCTTGAGCAACGCTTCATTCTGCGCAATGTCGCTTGGAATATTCCGGTAATACTCAAAACCGGAACGCAGCGCGCCCGGCTGGGAATAGACACGCAAATATTCCTTGACGGCGTCGGGCGAAATCGCGTCGCGCCGCGCGCCGTAGTTCTCGTAAAACCAACCGAGATAAATTTCTTCGCGGCCTTCGATGAGGCGTTCCGGCATGTCCAGGGTTTGATGAAAGCCGTGGTGCCAGCGCTTGCCGCCTTGGCTGATGTTGGCAGTGCCGTCGCCGGGAATCGAAACATCGATAATCGCAAGCTTGCGCACTGCGTCGCGATGGTGGGCGGCGAGAGAAAACGCTACCGGTCCGCCCCAATCGTGGCCGGCCAGAAAAAATTGTTCGTAGCCTAACTTGCCATTTACCAGTTCCCATACATCGTTGGCGATCGTCGCCGAGTCATAGCCTTCTCGTGGACGCGATGTATCGCCTAAGCCGCGCAAATCCGGGGCGATGATGCGAAACTTTTTTGCCAACATCGGAATCACTTCGCGCCATTCATACCAAGTTTGTGGCCAGCCGTGCAGCAGCACCAGCGGCTCACCGTCGCCCGCCGTGACGTAGTGCATGCGAATTTGCGATAGATGGGCAAAATCGTGGCGTAGTTCGGTCATTGAAAAATCCGAATGGAAAGGTTAGAAAGTCAAATTCTAATATGCCTCGCCACGGGCCGCACTGTCCTTTGCT
>JANMJR010000073.1:0-2803 GCA_031371465.1 Pseudomonadota bacterium | reverse complement strand
ACAATAGAGTAGACACAGATCCCAGTACGGGCATGGCACCAATCTTGAAATTAGTGTTGCATATGGCCCGCGGAAAAATCGCTGGGCCGGCTGACTTATCGAAAACGCCGCAATGGGCGAGACCAATTGTCGCGGCCGCAGTGCGCCTCAGTTCGAAATTCACCTAATTTGTAGATGGCAGATCTGACCTAACAAACAGAGTGTCCTATGGTCTCTGCGAACTCCGCGGCAAATCCGTCGACGATGCCGCGTGATGGGATCCAAGATTCCGGCTGAAGCCGGTCCATTGAAGAGCGGGATAACCTTGCTACTGTCGTCGCCAGTTTGGGGAGGCGACAGTGGCGGGCCTAATTTTACGCTTGCAAAAAAACGCTGTCTTCAAGAATAAATGCCTTGTTTAATGGCCTTAAGCGCGAACGGGAGAAACCGAAGATTTTCATCAGCCAAGAGCGCTAACAATATCCGTCTTGGAAAAATCGCGGCCCTTGAAGAGTAACGCTTCGCCGGTGGCCTTGGCGAGCGCGTAGGAAAAGCACTCACCGAAGTTAAGTCCCGCCGGATGGCGACCTTTGCCGAAATCTGAGTACGCCTGACGCGCGAGATGCGCTTGCTCTTCCGTAACCGGCTCAATTACAAACCCAGCGCGGCGCAAGAAGGTGTCGCCCTGGCGGCTGCCACGGTCTTGCGTCTGCGCCTCCACCACTACGGCGACTTCGACGAAGGTCGCTGCGGAGATTTTGCAAGAATCTGCTTCACTCATCGCCTTGGCAAAGACTTGGGCATCGGACTCTGCAAACATTATCGCAAGAATGGCGGAGCTATCGACAATCACTTCGGTAGACCCAACTTGTCATAAAGCAATCGACCATGGTCCATCGGCTTGGTAGTCAGAGTCTCAGAACAGCGCGCGCCAATTGCGAGAAGCTCGGAAGCGCTGGGGCGGCGAAGCCGCTTTACGCGTTCCAAACGCTCTTGGATGGCAAGGGTCACGGCCTTGGTCATGGATTCGCCTGTCGCCTTGGCGAGCTCGGCGGCGAGTTCGTGTGTTTCAGGATCTTTGATGTTCAGCGACATAAATATTCCTTGGTAGAAATGTTGCAACCCTTCCACCTTACTTAAACAGACGATCAATTTCAAGTTCTTTTTTCACGGGATCGCCGTGCGTCGGATCGTCCTGTTTTTCATAAAAGTTCTGCGGGACGCAAGACGTGGAATGCGGGCTCTGAATACTGCAGGAGGGAGGCGGACGATTTTTTGATTAATTAAATATTTTGCCATAAATTTCCGCAGCAAGAAAGGCAAATTCGACCCCTAAATTTGCTATTTTTATTTTTCAGTTCCACCGTGATCTAGTATATCGTTCCATCAATAGTAATACATATTAAATGATTCCGATGTCGAACTTGTTCCATCGAAATACGACGGGATGCTGATTCATTTCGCCGACACCCTTGAGGATGCGCATTTTGAGTTCATCAAGCGATGAGACGCGGATATGGCGCAAGAACGTGCGCGCCATTTTTGAGAAGGTGCATTCGATGAGATTCAGCCAGGAACCATGCTTGGGCGTATGAACATATTCAAAGCGCCCGGGACGCGTAGCGAGGAATGCCATGGTCTCCTTCGAGATGTGCGACGAATGGTTGTCGAGGACCACACGGATGATGGCCTCCTGCGGGTAGTAGGCGTCCATCTCCTTGAGCAATGCAATGAACTCGACACTGCGGTGCCGATCCTCGGTATGGGCAAAAATGTGACCGGAGTGCAGATCGATGCCCGCCAGGATGGACACGGTGCCGTGACGGACGTATTCGTAGTCGCGCCCCACGCTCGCGGCTTTCCCCGGAACGGGCGGTAAATCGGGCGCCGTCAACCCCAACGCCTGGACGCCGGGCTTTTCATCGACACTCACCGTGTAGATTGGATTCGGACGCCCATCATGAACCGCGCCCTCGGTGTAGATCGAGACGTCTCGATAGACCAACAGGACATCTTGCATCTTGCGGTCGAATTCAGGATCGCGCCGCTCCAGGTAGTAGCGAATCTTATGCGGCTTGATGTCATGTTCATTCAGAATGCGCCAGACGGTACTCTTCCCCGCGTGCGCCAGGCGCGCATGCCCCGCTGCCTTGGCGCGCTTGCAGACGAAGCGCGCCAGCGCCGAAATCGACCACAGTTCGGCGGCAAGGCCATGGTCCTTAGGTCGGGTACACGCAATGCTGACTACCCAGGCTTTCGCCTCGCCGGTGATCTCAGGTTCATGGGGGCGGTGGTAGGCATCCTTGAGCCCCGCACCCACCCCAGCGGCCAGTGCCTTGTCAACGCACTTGTAGATCATCGGACGACCGACACCTACCCGACGCATCAAGTCAGTGATCGATGCCCCATCGGCAAAATCCAGCAGAACCTTGGCGCGCTCCACCTCGCGTATCGGTGCCGTCCTCGACCCCGCACGTTCCGCGAGCATCACCCGTTGCTCATCCGTCAATACCAGTGCCGCACGTTTGGTCTTTCTGGTCATGATCACTCCTAAAAAGAATGGAATAAAGATCATGACTATTATCACCTATTTTGTAACTTAATTGATGGAACGATCTACTAGTTTTCGGGGGCTGTCTCGAAATTGTCCGTGCAACAGCGCATTGTAGGCACGCAGACGCAGGCGAGCTCCCGCAAATAGGAACCGCTCCGCTACGCGGTTTCCGCTACCAATCGGAATCGCGGCGAGGGGCGCCGCCGTGTAATCACGCAACTCTGGCGCGAAACTCCACCACGGCGAACTGAATCGTCCCGCGCGATAGGA
>JANMJR010000448.1:0-5513 GCA_031371465.1 Pseudomonadota bacterium | reverse complement strand
GCAAGTCCACCCCCTTCGCGATGATCTTCTGCGGCGTCATTTTTATCAAGCCGACTTCGTGTAATCGCAATGCGAAAAAGCGCATGCTGTCTTCCAGGCTATAGGTTCGCCAACGGTCGTAGGAAAGCGACTTGAGCACTTGTAACGCGATGTCATAGCTTTGTTCGTAGCCTTTGGCGACGAGTAATCTGGCCGCCCGCTCCGGTTCTCGCACGCACAGGTCAGTCGCTTTGAGAATGGCGCGAACAGCGCGCTTAGTCGCCACGGGGTTCTTCGCCACAAAGTCCGGCCGCGCCGTGATCATGCAGCAGAAGTAGTTATTCCACGGCCGATCCTGCACGGTGTTAACGATGACTTGGCCGATATTCTTAGCGCGCAACTTTTGCGGCTGTGGCGGAGACGCCAGGAATGCATCGACTTTCCCGTCGATGAAGTACTGCATCGTATTGTTGAATGTCTTCGCCTCGACCCAGTTGATGTCCTTGCTCGGGTTCATGCCGACATAGGCCACCATGCTTGCAACGAAGTAATAATCGAGCGAGCCCATCAGGGGTATTGCTACGCGCTTGCCTTTCAAATCGCGCACCGCGTTGATCCGTTCGTTTGCAAACAGTTCGTAACAACCGCCATGCATCCCAGCCAGCGCGACGAGTTGTTTCCCGGCGTCCAATGCCGGGATCATTCCCGGCGGCGCATCCACCGAGATATCGGCCCGGTTCGCAATCAGCATCTCATTGGTGGGGTTTCGATCCATTTCAACGTATTCCACCTCAGAAAAGCCTTCCAACCGCAATAGCTCTTCGGCCACATACTCCGGCGCAAAACAGATTGCGGGGATTTTCACCAGGCGGATCTTCTTTACCTCCGGCGGTGGCTCGGCCGCAGCGGTACGCGAGAGTCCCAGCAGCGATGCGGCCCCTAGGGTAGAAGTGTTTTCAAGAAATTGCCGACGTGTGTAATTCATGATTGAACCTCCGTTGCTGTTTGTGTTGACACAAATAGTGCGCTGCTAGTGGCATAATAACTATCGTTGAAATTTGGAATCCGGCTATGCTCAGTCAGGAATACGGCCCCATCTCTGAGGAAGAATACCTGCGCCTCGAAGCGCGAAGCCCGGTTCGGCACGAGTATGTGAGCGGTGAAGTCTTTGCCATGACCGGTGGGACGCTGCGGCACAACGTGATCGCTGGAAGCTTGTTCGCTACCCTGTACGCGCATTTGAGCAACACCCCGTGCCGGGTGTTCTTTAATGGTGTCAGGGTTCGAGTCGCGAAGGCGAACGCACATTATTATCCCGACCTGCTGGTAAGTTGCGGGCGCGACACCCAGGCAATGGATCTCGAATCGAGCGAAGTCGAAGACGCGGTTTTGATTGTCGAAGTCCTCTCGCAAAGCACCGAGGCCACCGACCGCAGGGAAAAGCTGCTCGCCTACCGCACGCTCACATCTCTCTCCGAGTACGTGCTCATCAGTCAAGACCAAGCCCGCGTTGAAATTCATCGGCGACGTGGCGACATCGGTTGGGAGAAGATCGAATATTCCGGTGCCGAAACGGTTGAATTTGCCTCGGTGGAGCTCACAATCGGCATGCGCGACATTTACAAAGGCGTGCCGATCGAATCCTTGATGCGCAGGCCTGGGCAGGCTTGAAACCCGCCACCGTACTCTAACTCGCGCCCCTAGTCGACCCCTCGCCCGTGCGATGCGCAAGGGAAAGCCGGGATGGGGGCCGTCCGGTTGGTGCGCAATGCGCACCCTACAAGCCAAGCAGGTCACGCCTTCAACTCCTTCTTCAGCTCATTTAAGAACCGCCAGTCGGTACCCTTCGCTATAAGCTTTTGTGGCGTCGACTTGATCATTCCCACTTCATGCAGTCGCAGCGCAAGGAAGCGCAACGTGTCCTCCGGGTTCGCTTCGCGCCACCGGCGATAGGGTAGCGCTTTCAATACATCCAGCCCGATCTCGTAGCGAGGCTCGTAGCCCTTGGCGGCGAGGAAGCGGGCAACGCGCTCGGGCTCCTGCGCGCAGATGTCGGCGGCTTTGAGGTATGCGCGTAGGGCGCGTTTAGTGGCGACCGGATTCTTTGAGACGAATTCCGGGTTGGCGACCAGCATGCAGCAGAAGTACTGCGACCAAGGCCGGTCCTGTGCCGTGTTGACAATGACGTGTCCGATCTTCTTCGCGCGAAGCTCCTGCGGTTCAGGGGGAAACCCCATGAACGCATCCGCCTTCCGTTCGACGAAAAGGCCCATGGCATCTATGGTTTCGTCTCCCACAATCCAGTTGACGTCCCTTCTGGGGTCTATGCCAACGTAGGCGAGCATGCTCGCAAGGAGGATGTGGCCGGCGCCGCCGAGTATGGAGACGGAAACAGTCTTTCCTTTGAGGTCGCGTACGGCCTGAACGCGCTCGTTTCCGAACAGCTCGTAGCAGCCCGCGTGAATCCCCGCTAGTGCAACCAGGGATGGTCGACTATCCATTGCGTGGACGATGGCCGGCGCGGCTTCCATGGTGAGGTCTGCCCGGCCTGCATAGATTCCGTCGCTCGTGATACCACTCATCATTTCGACGTAGCTCACCTCCGAGAAACCTTCCAAGCGGAGCAGCTCCTCGGCTAGGTACTGCGGCGCAAAACAGATCGCCGGAGCATGGACAAGACGGATTTTCGTCGTCTCCGGTGGTGGTTCGGCCGCAGCAAGACGCGAGTATCCGAGCAGCGATGCGGCGCCTAGTGCCGAAGTAATTTCAAGAAACTGCCGACGTGTGTAATTCATGTTCGATCCTCAGTCACTGTTTAGATTTATATCCGTATGGCGGGTACCACCCGCCAACACCATCTCGAAAAGCCGCATCCATACTGGGCCTCCAGGCACATGCCGCCAACAACCAATGGCCCGAGGCCACCCACTACCGGCGCGGCGTTTCAGGCATCGATTGGCGGGTGGGAGTGGCTGGCCTTGGGCCACCCGCCTTACGTAACGCATCCGTCGCCTATTTATCTTTTCCTTGCCCACGGCCTGCTTCCGCCAACAATGCCTTCATATCCAGCAAGGTCTGTTTTTCGTTGAAGAAAGCGAGGCTGTAGATCTCGCGCATGTTGCCTGCTTGATCGATCAAGTAAACCCGGGCGGGATGGTCAATCTCACCCTTGGGCAGCAACTTAGTCCACTCGTCATAAGCTTTCAGCACTGACTCGAGCTTGGGCGGGTCTTCACGCAGAAAGCGCCAGCCGGTGGGATCGGCGCTGAAGGTCTTGGCATACTTCTGCAACTCTTCCGCGGTGTCGGTTTTTGGATCCACCGTCACGGACAGCATCACTGTTTTGCCGCCGAATAGCCCCTCGCGTTTGAGTTCCCCTTGCAAGAACGCCATCTGTTGCGAGATCAGCGGGCACACGCCAGAACAGGTGGTGAACACAAAGGCGAGCAACACCACTTTCCCGCGATAGTTGGACAGGTTCACCCGCTCGCCGCTCGGATCGCGTAGCGAAAAATCCGGTGCACGTGCGATCACCGACAAGGTGGGATTGGCCGAGACTGCCTGCTCGACGGCGGAGGCGCTTCCCACCGCCGAGCAGAGCATCAACGCTAACGATAGCGTCCGCGCTTTCATTTCAATTCAGCAACATGTCATGGGGACGCGCCGGACCGTCCGGCGCCTTGCTGAAGTCGATCTTGAAATTAGGGTCGAGCTTCAGCCGGCCATCGCGGCCAATCTGGATCAACTGCATGGAATAGCGCGACGAATAATCGATGGAACTGATCGCCGAGTTGGTGAAATACAGGCGCTTGCCGTCGTAGGTAACGTGCATCATGTTCGGTTGCACCACACCTTGGATGGTGTCGTGCAACTTGATTTTCTCCGGATCGGAAATGTCCCACGCCTGAATCTCGCTGCTGATAAAGCAGCTCACATAGAGAAACTTATCGTCCGGCGATTGCCTGAGATCGGCCGGCCCACAGCCCGCGCCGGTGTCGCCGGCTTTCTTATAATCGAATGTACCGTCATCTTTCATCTTGAACATCCAGATTGAGTTGCCACCGTTGCTGATGTTGTAGCCATACTTCGCGCCGGGCTTCAACATCCAGCGCGCGGCGAGCATCACCGGATCATCGGGCGCGGTTAAGGTCTGGATAATCTTGCGCTCCTTTAAGTCCCACACCAACAAGGTGTTCGGATTCACCCAGCTTGACGGCCGCCACTCGCTTAACGGCTTCATCCAAGTCTCCTGCGGAAACCAGGCCGAGGTGATCATGCGATTGAACTCAGGCTTCACCACCGTCTCGTAAGGATGATTAGTCGCCGCGTGGCTGGCGACAAAATTGCCGTCGTTGGTAAATTCCGCCAAACCGCCGGCGCCTTTGCCGTCCGGCCCGGAAGCCATGCTCACCAACATGCGGCCCGGAATCGCGTAGGGCGTGTGCGGACCGGACAAGCCGGTCGCTTTGGCCACATTGTCGATCACGCGAATGAGCTTGGGATTCATCGGGTCGGTCGCCACATCAAAGATGAAAAACCGATCAGAGTTCAGCGAGGCAGCCCACAGCTTGGTGCGATCATCGGTATAGCCGATGTGGTGCGCTTCGTTGCCCACTGAACCGACCGTGATTTTTTTCAGAATGCGCCCGTAGGTCGGCGAAGCAAGATTGACATCGATCACCGCCAGAAAATCTTCGCCTTCGCCCGGCGTCGCAGGCAACGCCCACAAATACATCACTTTCTCGGGCTGGGTGAGGCCCTTGATATAAGGCGAAATACAAGTTTCCGCTTGCGTAGTCGCGAGCGGCGCGCCGAGAGTCATGCCCAACACACCCGCCAATGCCAACATCAGTTTATTCGGTCGAAATTGCGTCATGGTCTTCTCCTTTGGTTGAAAAAAATGCGGGCGGCTTGATTTGCATTGATCGAGCTTTCCGCGTCGGTGAATTCAAATGAAATCGTTTCGCAAAACGCCTCCCCTTAATCATCCCAACTTCGCGTAGGCTCATGGCGAGCGGCCTGTATCGGCACTGCCAACGCTGCTCACAGACCATGAACCGGGCGAAGCATGTCATCCTGAGCAACGCGAAGGATCTGCTCTTTTTGTGGCGAGGAAAACAGATCCTTCGCGTTACTCAGGATGGCAGTGAATAGACCACAACGCCGATTAGGTTCATGGAAAGGCAACACCGTCCAAAACCGGCGATTGCAGTTCATCGTTGATCCTCCTTTGCCATACGTTTCGTTACAAGCAGCGCGCTGCAAGTGGCATAATAAGCGTGGTTAACGTTTGGAATCCGGCGATGCTCATTCAGGAATACGGCCTCATTTCGGAGGAAGAATACCTGCAGCTTGAAGCGCAAAGCCCGGTGCGAAACGAGTACGTGAGCGGCGAAGTGTTTGCCATGACGGGTGGGACGTTGCGGCATAACGTGATCATTGGAAACTTGGCCGTCGAGTTGCGCACGCATTTGCGCAACACATCTTGCCGGGTATTTGTTAATGAGGTCAAGGTGCGCGTTGCAATGGCCAAT
>JANMJR010000070.1:0-4448 GCA_031371465.1 Pseudomonadota bacterium | reverse complement strand
GTATTGAATTTGTTACGCAGATCGCAGGACCGCCGCCTTACGCTGTCACGACGGCCGGTGGATCTTCAACGCTCGTTGCGCTCGGTAGCGGTAGTGGCTGGCTGGCAAGCTTTGCGTTGCATGACGCACTGCGGCGTGATGCGAAGCCGCTTGTCGCGGCACTTCAGGCGATGGGTAAACGAGTGATTCTGCTGAGCGGTGATGCGCCGGCGCCGGTGAACGATGTGGCGCTGCGTCTTGGTATCGCGGAGGCTCACGCGAATGTGACCGCGCCGTGCAAGCTTGAATTCGTGCGCACGCTACAACGGCAGGGGGCGGTGGTCGCAATGATCGGTGATGGCATCAACGACGCGCCGGTGCTCGCTGGCGCCGATGTGTCGATTGCGCTCGACAGTGGCGCCGCACTGGCTAAGATTCACGCCGACATCGTGATGATGGCGCCGCGCCTGCTGGCGTTGCATCAAGCGGTGTTGGTCGCACGCCGCGCGTTGCGCGTGATCAAGCAGAATCTGCTCTGGGCATTCGCCTATAACTTCACTGCGATTCCGCTCGCCGCCCTTGGACTCGTTACGCCATGGATGGCCGCGCTAGGCATGTCAGTAAGTTCGTTGCTAGTAATCGTTAACGCGCTTCGCCTAAGCCGAAAAACAACACCGAAGACATTGCCATTTGACGCCGCGCCTGCATTGGAAGGGGTTTAATGGATATTCTATTTGTGTTGGTACCGCTCAGCCTGATACTCGTGGCGCTCGCAGTTATCGTGTTTCTCTGGATGTCGGAGAACGGACAGTTCGAGGACCTCGACGGGCCAGCGCATCAGATTCTGATGGACGACGATGGCGCCGTGCAAGCGCGACGCGGCGACAAGCCAGTTATTTGATCTATGTCAAGTTCCCCTCCCGTTCCCCTGCTTATCCTTTGCCATTCGCAAGTCTGGGTCTAAAGGCGAGGATGGAAACAACACTTACTTATAACTACGCGGTGGTGCGCCAGTTCGCTTTAATGAGCGTTGTATGGGGCATCGTCGGTATGTTGGTCGGCGTTTACATTGCCGCCGAACTCATCTGGCCTGACCTAAGCTTTCAGCTGCCTTGGCTTTCCTATGGTCGTTTGCGGCCACTACACACAAACGCAGTTATTTTTGCATTCGGCGGATCGGCGCTGTTCGCAACGTCGTACTACGTCGTTCAACGCACGTGTCAAGTCCGGCTGTTTAGCGACGGCCTCGCGGCATTCACGTTCTGGGGCTGGCAGGCGGTGATCGTGGCGGCCGCAATCACCTTGCCGTTAGGTATCACGACCTCGAAAGAATACGCGGAACTTGAATGGCCTATCGACATCTTGATCACGCTCGTTTGGGTCGCCCACGCGATCGTTTTTTTTGGCACGATTGTCAAACGCAAGGTTCCGCACATCTATGTCGCCAATTGGTTCTTCGGCGCATACATCCTCACCGTCGCGATTTTACATTTGGTTAATAGCGCGGCAGTGCCGGTGAGTCTGTGGAAATCCTATTCCGTATACGCCGGCGTGCAAGACGCAATGGTGCAGTGGTGGTACGGCCACAACGCGGTGGGATTTATTCTGACCGCGGGTTTTCTCGGAATGATGTACTACTTCATTCCGAAACAGGCCGGTCGGCCGGTGTATTCCTATCGCCTGTCGGTGGTGCATTTCTGGTCGTTGATTTTTACTTACATGTGGGCCGGGCCACACCACTTGCAGTACACCGCACTGCCCGATTGGACGCAGTCGCTCGGCATGGTGTTTTCATTGATTTTGTTGGCGCCGTCGTGGGGTGGGATGATCAACGGCATCATGACGTTGTCCGGCGCGTGGCACAAACTTCGCACCGATCCGATTCTCAAGTTTTTAGTGGTGTCACTGTCATTTTACGGCATGGCGACCTTCGAAGGACCCATGATGTCAATCAAGACCGTGAACGCGCTGTCGCACTATACCGATTGGAACATCGGCCACGTGCATTCCGGCGCGCTCGGCTGGGTTGCAATGATCTCAATCGGCAGCCTCTACTACTTGGTTCCACGCCTGTTCGGCCGCGAGGAGATGCACAGCGTGAAGTTAATCACCGCGCATTTCTGGGTCACCACCATCGGCATCGTGCTCTATATTTCGTCGATGTGGATCGCAGGCGTGATGCAAGGACTTATGTGGCGCGCCGTGAACGCCGACGGTACGCTTACCTACAGCTTCGTCGAATCGGTGAAGGCGACGTATCCGTACTATGCCATTCGCCTGCTCGGCGGCGTGATCGTGCTTAGCGGCATGTTTCTCATGGCCTACAACGTGTGGAAGACGATCGCCGGCCAGCGGCCTGTGCCGGCGCTGATACCTAGCGCCGTTGCGCGAGCTTGAGAGGAGGCAAGCATGGGTTTGCAAGAACGCATCGAACAAAATACCGGCCTATTGGTAATCTTCGTCATCTTGGTAGTGAGCGTGGCGGCGTTTGTGGAAATTCTGCCGCTGTACTTTCAACGCTCAATGACCGAACCCGTCGCCGGACTGAAACCCTACACCGCGTTGCAACTCGCCGGACGCGACATCTATATCCGAGAAGGCTGTGTTGGCTGTCACTCGCAAATGATTCGGCCATTTCGCGCCGAGACTGAACGCTATGGGCACTACTCCGTCGCCGGCGAATTCGTGTACGACCATCCGTTTTTGTGGGGATCCAAACGCACCGGTCCCGATCTGCACCGCGTCGGCGCTCGTTATTCCGACGAGTGGCATCGCATCCATCTCAACAATCCGCGCGACGTGGTGCCGGAATCCAATATGCCTGCGTATCCCTGGCTGTTCGACAGCATGCTAACGGGCGCGGATATGGGTGCAAAGATGCGTGGCCTACGACGCGTTGGCGTGCCCTATAGCGACGAGCAAATCGCGACCGCATCGACGGAGGTGACGGGTAAGACCGAAGCCGATGCGCTTGTTGCCTACCTGCAGATTCTCGGCACTAGCGTAAAGTTGAGGTGACAATGAGCCTATCAATTCTCTTGACCGCCTCCACGGTGATTATGTTTCTCCTCTTTATCGGTATCGTCACCTGGGCCTGGAGTGGCAAGCGCCAGCAGGCTTTCGATGCCGCTGCGCAATTACCGTTTGCCGAAGATTTTCCCGTCCACGATACGCGGTCAAAAACATGAGTGATTTCATCCACAACGGTTGGAGTATTTTCATCGCCGTAGTCTCTCTCATCAGCATATTGGCGTGCCTGGCGCTGCTGTTATTGAATAGTAGAGGGACGGTGAACACTACCGCGGAAAGCACAGGTCATACCTGGGATGAAGATCTAGTCGAATACAACAATCCGCTGCCGCGCTGGTGGTTGTGGCTGTTCATTATCACCATTGTTTTTGGCCTGGCGTACTTGGTTGTTTACCCCGGCCTCGGCTCCTTCGCCGGCGTTTCGGGTTGGACCTCGACGCGAGCCTACCAAGACGAACGCATGGCAGCGGACGCACAATTTGCGCCGCTGTTTGAAAAGCATCTTGCCGCCGAAATCAGCACTGTCGCCGCCGACCCGGAGGCGCGGCGTATGGGTGAGCGGCTTTTCGTCAACTATTGCGCACAGTGCCACGGGGCGGATGCGCGTGGTTCGCGGGGCTTTCCAAACTTGACTGATGGCGATTGGTTGTATGGGGGCGAGCCACAAACTATTAAGGTAACCATCACCGATGGGCGCATCGGGATGATGCCACCGCTGGGCGCCGCCCTTGGGGAGGAAGGCGTAACCGCTGTGGCAAATTACGTGCTGTCCCTATCAGGGAGTCGGCACGAGGCGGGGCTGGCCGAAAAGGGTAAGCCACTGTTTGCGGTGTGCGCAGCGTGTCATGGCGCCGAAGGCAAAGGCAACCCCGCGCTGGGCGCGCCCAATCTAACCGACCAGATCTGGCTATATGGGGGCTCGTTACCGACTATTGTGGAAACAATCACCAAAGGCCGCAACGGTCAGATGCCGGCGCACAAGGATTTTCTCGGCGCAGCTAAAGTGCACCTGCTCGCTGCCTACGTGTATGGGTTGTCGCAAGCACCGAGCAGTGGCGGATCGCAAGGGCAATAGGATTCCTATGAACCCGTTCGCACTGCCGAAAATGGTGTTCTCCGCCACCGAAGGCTGGGATGCCGTCATTCGCCTGCATCCGTCCACGGGCAAGATGCTGGGGTTTTTCGTCGTGCCGTTTTCGTTGCTTGCCGCGCTCATGGTGTATTACGCCGGCGCGACTTATGGCGCCCGTTTCCTGCCGCACCTAACGGCGCAGGACATGCAGACCATCGCGGCGATATTCTTCGTAGTTGAGATTGTCGCCGTGCTGGTGATGGCGCTCATCATTCAACGTCTCGGCGAAGTCGTGGAGATTCAGCCGAGCTATGGCGAAGCCTTCATTCTCGCGGCTATCGCGCCGACGCCACTGTGGCTGGCCACG
>JANMJR010000449.1:0-1520 GCA_031371465.1 Pseudomonadota bacterium | reverse complement strand
CCCGGCACGTGCTTGTGAACGCGCCACAAATAATCATGGTCGAGTTCTTCTTCTGTCGGTGCTTTGAAACTCGCTACGTGCACGCCGAGGGGATCGACGGAATTAAACACGTGGCGGATTGTGCCGTCCTTGCCGGACGTGTCCATGCCTTGCAACACCAGCAACACTTTGTGCTGGTGTCCGGCGTAAAGTAGATCCTGAAGTCTATCTAATTGTTCATTCAGCGCTGCGAGGGTTTGCGCATCGATCGCCTTGTCGCCGCTGCTCAAGCGGCGTTCGGCCGGATTCCAATCTTGCAGCTTTACCGTCTTGCCCGGTTTCACCCAATAACGCTTCGCATCGAATTGTTTTGTCATGGCTTAGCCCAATAGTTTCAGTTGTGTTTGCAAGGTGTTTAGCTTATTGCCGAAATCAGCGAGGCGTGCTTTTTCCTGCTCGACCACTTGCGCCGGTGCGCGCTCAACGAAACTGGCGTTGCCGAGCTTGCCGTTGCCCTTGACAATTTCAATCTCGAGCCGCGCGATTTCCTTTGCCAAGCGGGCGCGTTCGGCGACGACATCGATTTCGATTTTCAGCATCAGCTTGGCGTTGCTTACCACGGCGATGGGTGCGCCCACGTTCTCCAGGCTACTTTCCGCGAAGGTCACCTCACTCAATTTTCCGAGTGCTTTGAGGTAAGGCGCGTAGGCCGTTAACTTTTCCGTATCGCCTTCCACGACTAGCGGCACCCGCTCGGCGGGCGAGAGATTCATTTCGCTGCGCAAGGTGCGACATGCGTTGGTCAACTCCTTTAATTCGGCTACCCAGGCTTCGGATTTTTCGTCGATGCGACTTAATTCGGCGATGGGGTAGGGCTGCAGTACTATCGATTCCCCTTCACGTTTTGCGAGCGGCGCGACTTTCTGCCACAACTCTTCGGTGATGAATGGGATGATCGGATGCGCCAGGCGCAACATCGCTTCGAGAACGCGCAACAACGTTCGCCGCGTAGCGCGTTGTTGCGCTTCGTTGCCTTGAGCCATCTGCACTTTCGCGAGTTCGACGTACCAATCGCAATATTCGTCCCAAGTAAATTCGTACACGGCGCGCGCAACAAGATCGAAACGCAGCGCGGCGAATTGATCGTTCGCTTCTTTTTCCGCACGCTGCAAACGGCTGGTAATCCAACGATCGGCTTGAGAAAATTCTAGGTATTCGCCATGGCAAGCGGAGGCGTCATGTGGTTCTAAACCGCAGTCTTTACCCTCGACATTCATCAACACAAAGCGCGTAGCATTCCACAACTTATTGCAGAATTTGCGATATCCTTCACAGCGCTTGAAATCGAAGTTGACGTTCATGCCGAGCGACGCGTAGGACGCCATGGTGAAGCGCAGCGCGTCGGCGCCGAAGGCGGGAATGCCCTCGGGGAATTCTTTTTTGGTTTGTGCGGTGACTTTCGGTTTGGTTTCCGGGCGACGCAAACCGGTGGTGCGTTTCTCCAACAAGCTGGCGAGGTCGATGCCGTCGATCAGATCCAC
>JANMJR010000390.1:0-2835 GCA_031371465.1 Pseudomonadota bacterium | reverse complement strand
TAACTCCTCGAGCAGTGCCTTCGCTTCCTTCAGGTCCTCGGTGTCGAAGCCTTCGGTGAACCAGTCATAGACCGACTTCAACAGATCGAGGGCTTCCTTGCGTTTGCCTTGCGATTGCCACAGCCGTGCCAGGCTGGTGGCGGCCCGCAGTTCCCAAGACTTCGCTTGCTGTTGGCGTGCGAAATCGATAGAGCGCAGCATGCATCGTGCGGCTTCGTCCAATTCGCCGAGTTGCTGGAGAATGCAGCCCTTCACGCGTAGTACTTCCGCATAGTGAACGCGCTCTTGCCAGCCGGGGCGTTCGATCTGCGTCAGGGCTAGGTCAATCTCGCTCAGCGCCTCCTTGGGAGTCAAATAGACTTGCGCCCATCGGCAACGGGTGTAGGGTGTCCCAGTCTGACCGTCGATTAGGTTGACACGGTTCTGCATGAATACTGCCACCTCTTCTTCTAGCTTCGTGCCTACGGTGATACTGGCCAAAAACCTGAGCCAAGGCACCTGTACCTGCACGAAGAACGGCAAACTGTTCTCATTGGCGACTTCCTCGCATTCTTTCGCTCGGGCTATGAGCGCTTCCGCCTCCCGCCGGTAGTCGAACACCACCGCGCCAAAGCTGAGAGCGAAACAAAGATCGAACGCGTGCCCCTGCCGCCGTGCGTGTGCGTCCTTCTCGTCGCTCAGCATGGCTGCTCGGTCTGGGTAGCCCAGCATCCACACCCATTGCGAACCGTAAATACCCGTCATCGTCTTGGGATCGTGATTCATTGCCTGCACGATATGGGCGTGACGTGCCGCGTCGTAGTCCGCAAGGATCCGGTCGCCATGCTCCCTTGCTTGCAGGAGCTCCCCCAACCAGAAGTAGGTCGCCATCGCCGCCATGTGGGCGATGAAGAATAGATCCTGGTCCTCGGTTTCGTCTGCGGCTTTGAGAAGCTCCTTGGCCCAAGTGAGAGACTCGGCGACGCGGCCCTGCGTTAGGGGATTCACCCACAGCCCCCACAGCGTGCGCGCAAGAAACTGGGGATTGTCAGAACGCCGCGCGAGCGGTAACGCCGGGCGCAGCACGTCCGTAATCTGCGGTGCAAGCCATCCTCGATAGGCTTCCCAGGCAAGGCTCAGGAGCACGCGCGTCTCTAGCTCCCACCGGTCGCGCCGCTCGGATGTGGCCAGCATGGCGACGAGCCCGAGTCCTGCCTCTAAATGCGCGATAGCCTCCGGGAGGGCCAATCTGCCCAGTGCTTGCTGGCCGGCACGAATCCAGTACGGTACTGCCTTCTCGGGCAACCCTACCTCGGTGTAGTGATGCGCGAGCACCTCGGGCTCGGTGTCTTTGATGTTCGGGAAGCGCTCCTCGATCACTGTTGCGATCTTGCCGTGCAATTCTTGTCTTCGGCTCTTGAGCAGGGAGTCATAGGCTGCGTCCTGCACCAGGGCGTGCTTGAAGATGTAGGTCGCCTCGGGCGGGGTGCCGCGGCGGAACGCCAAGCCGGAATCGGTCAGCCGTTCCAGCCCGTCGTCGAGTTGGGCCGGGGACATGGGCGCAACCGCCGCGATCAGCTCATAGCTGAACTCCCGCCCGATCGCCGCCCCGATCTGCGCGATCTCCTTCACTTGGACGGAGCGATCCAGACGCGCCATCAGCGAGTCTCGCAGCGTGGCGGGAATGGTGACGCTGCGGGCGGCGCCGGCATAGTCGTAATGATCGCCAGCGTCCTTGAGTTCGCCCGATTCGAGAATGGCCTTGGTGAGTTCCTCCACGAACAGCGGAATACCATCAGTCTTGGCGAGAATTTGCCCGAGTAGGTCGCCGGGGAGTGCCTTACCGCTGGTGAGCTTGGACACGATCGCGCTGCTTTGCAGGCGCGTGAGCTTGGATAGGTTCAGCGCAGCCACATGGCCGTGGCTGCCCCATTTGGGCTGGAACTCCGGCCGATGGGTGAGCACGATCAGCAGCGGGATGGTTCTGACCCGGTCGACGAGCAAGTCCATCGCTTCGAGGCTGGTGGGATCCGCCCAATGCAGGTCCTCGAACAACATCACCGTGGGTTGATGGCGCGCGGCCGCTTCGGTGAGATCGACCAGGGTACGCAGCGTTTCGCCCTTGTGTTTTTGTGGCGTCATCGCGAACGGCCCGTAGCGATCTTCACAAGGAATGGACAGCAACGAGGCGATAAACCTGACATCGGTGAACGGCCGGCCGTAGTGTGTCACGATCAGCGCTTCAAGCTTGTCGAGCTTGGAATCGATTGTCTCGTCGCGGCTGAATTTGAGCGCACGCTCGAAGTTATCGATGCTTGGGTAGAGTGCACTGTTGATATAGTAAGGTGAGCATTGGAAGCGCAGCGTGCCTACACCTTGATCCGGCAACCTCTCGTGTAGCACACTCAAGATTCGGCTCTTGCCGATACCGGGTTCTCCGGACAACAGCACGACTTGGCCATCCCCTTCCTGCGCCTGCTGCCAGCGGTCGAGTAACAGTCCGATCTCCTGCTCACGGCCCACTAACGGGGTGACCTGAGCGCCATGGCTTGCCTCAAAGCGGCTCGCCGCCGCACTTACGGCGATCACCCGCCAGGCGTGAACGGGCTCTGAGATCCCTTTCAGTTCATGTTCACCCAGATCGGCGAGTTCGAAGGCGTTGCCGACTAAGCGACCCGTGGACGGGGCGATGACGATTTGATCGGCCGCAGCCAATCCCCTGCAACCGCGCAGCGAGATTAGGCGTAGAGCCCACCGCCAACTTGGACTGATCGCCGACACCGGCTTGTTCACCGATGACGACCGGACCGGTGGCGATGCCTATACGCACCGACAACCGCTCGACAGAGGAAGCAC
>JANMJR010000337.1:0-31366 GCA_031371465.1 Pseudomonadota bacterium | reverse complement strand
TCAATCATTTCGCCGGCGCCGATGAAAAGCACGCGCTGATCATTGATGCGGCCAAAAATTCGGTTGGCGAGCTTCAGCGCCGCGGCGGCCATGGATACGGAGTTCGCGCCAATTTGGGTGGTGCTGCGGACTTCTTTGGCGACGGAAAATGTGGTTTGAAAAAGTTTATCGAGCAACAATCCCAGCGTGCCCGATTCGCGCGCGGTGCGTACTGCCTCCTTAACCTGGCCGAGTATTTGCGGCTCGCCGATAATCATGGAATCCAAACCCGACGCCACACGAAACGCATGCTTCACCGCCGTGTCGTCGGCGTGTTGATAGAGATAGGGCTCGACGTGATGGGACTCCAGCGCGTGGTAATGCGTTAGCCAGCGCGAAATGGCGTCCGGCGTGCTGGCGTGACAGTAGATTTCGGTGCGGTTACAAGTAGAAAGGATCGCGCCCTCGGCAACGCCGGGTAATTGCACCAACTCACGCAGCGCGAGCGCGAGCGACTCCGGCGGGAAAGCCATACGCTCCCGAATTGCGACCGGCGCGCTTTGGTGATTGATGCCCAAAGTGAAAATGTGCTGCGCAACCGCCATGGCAAAGGAGCGAAAAACCTTGTATTGTTAACATTAAATTATATCATCCACCTCCAAACGGCATTGGCGTAGCCTATGGTGCGACGCACGCACCTAAACGCGACGCACGGCATAATAAGCGGGATTACTTCGTTTGATCTACTGAGGGATTTCCCTGCAAGGACGACAATGTGTCGACCCAATCGCGCGGGTCGCAGTCGCCTCTAGTGTCGCTGCATGGCTCGGAGATTCCCCGCCAAACCGCGACCCTCACCAAACACTTGCGCGACGGATTGCCATCGCGCATTGGCCGGCGCAACAACGAAATAGTCGTTGGCGGCCGTTAAAAGCCCTATTCGTTCGCCGCGCCGAAGCGATAGACCAAGCCAAGTGAGAAAAGGTCGATATCGCCTTTGTTGCCGACGGCATCGTCAATCCGATAGCGTTCCGCCTCGGCGCGCATCCCGAAAGATTTGGTGAAATGGTACTGAAGTCCCAGGCCGAGCTTGTAGTTCGCATCCCGATTGCCGGGATTGGAATCGCGCACAGTGACTGATCCGGTCCCGCGGAAAGAATCTTTTACGTCGGCATAGTTCAATCCGACGCGGCCAAACGCTGAAAATTTTTCGGTAATGGGCAAAATGCCGACGGCGTCGAAATTTAGGCCCTTGATTTTTATATTACCGCGCAATGTTCCCGACGGCGCCGTGGTCGCCGTAAATTCGAACTTTCCCAGATCGAAAAAACCGGCTTCAAGGGCAAAATATTTGTTGATCTGATAGCCACCGAAAAGCTTATAGCCGTTGTCCCGATCGTCCTCGCTAATCGAGGTCATGGTAAAACCGCTTGAGAGCAAACCGCGGCGGATTCTGTCGCGGTCGATGTCCGCCATAGACTGGCCAATGTTGAGCCCGCCGTACCAGCCCGAATCGTTCGCGATTGCACGTGGGCTTGTCATTACAGCGCACCCCATAAGGCCTAGGGCGCCGACGGTTTTAGCGAGTCTCTTCATGATGTTCGTCTCCCAAAAATACCCCATTTGGTTTTCCGTATGTTCGCGCTCATTACTTTCTGCCGTGTTAGTTGCAAGTCGGCGGCGCATTCACATTACCCGGCACCGAAACTACGTTCGAGTCGAATACAAAGGCCCCTGCTGCAAACCCGCCTGCCAACAGTCTCCCGCACGAGGTTGCGCCGGTAACCATGGTAATACTCTCAGAAGCCAGTAAATTACCTTGGAATTCCGAGAATAATCCAAGCGTCGCGGACGTGCCCGCTTGCCACCATACGTTGGAGGCTTTTGCACCGTTGATTAATAGGATGCGAGTGTGTGGCGCGGGAGAAGCTGCGCCGGCGGCCGTGCCGACGGTGGACGATGATTGAAAGATGAATAGGGCGTTGGGATCCCCTTGGGCGTCGAGCGTAAGATCTCCCGTAATCAAAATCGACGTCAGGGATTGATAGACTCCAGGGGCGAACAAGTTGTCTCCCTGCACCAACGCACTTCCGGTCGGCTCGCCTAACGTAGTGCCAGCCGGTATCGGGGTGGCGCCGCCGAGCGAACCGGCGGCCGGTGGCCCCGCCGGCGGCGTAATGCTGAGAAACGCCGCTTGCAAATCGTTGATGATCGCGCCTGACGTCGCGCCTGCATCGGGGAACAGGGGACTGATAACTTGCCCGTTGATTACCGGCGGAGAACCCCCACAAAGACCGAAACCGCCAGCCGCATTAATTTGCACGGCATTACATGTCGCACCCGTCACTGGATCCAGCACCACATTGCCATTGATCGTGGTGATAGGAACGGTAGGGGTATTGGTTACGCCGGCGTTAGCCGCAATCGCAAAAGGTGCGGCCAATCCTAGGGCGGGCGGTAGAGGGAGACACGATTGATTACCCGTGGTGAAGGTCCATACGCGGTTACTTGCCAACGCATTGCCGGCCAGGTCCTGGGCGCCGGTCGTGACCGTGGCGGTATAGTTGGTATTGACTGCGAGTGCGCTGGTTGGCGTAAAAGTTGCCACGTTGTTTTGCACATCGTAGGCGACGGTTCCGCCTAGTAGAGGTCCCAACGGCGGGCCGCTCAGTTGCAGCGTAAAGGTGGTGGTGGTAATCGTCTGTGGCACCATCGCCTCGCTGAACGTCGCGTTGACTCTCTTTTCTAAACATACACCCGTGGCAAGATTAGTCGGATTCAGGAGAGTTATGGTCGGCGGTGTGGTGTCGGTGCCCGCACCCGTCGTAAAGTTCCAGACAAAGTTGCTGGCTGCCGGTAAAGCCGCTTGATTGCCCGCCAGAGCATTGCCGGCCAGATCCGTGGCCCCGGTGGTAATCGTGGCAGTAAACAACGTGCCCGCCGCGAGTGTTGCTGTCGGAGTGAACGTCGCGGTTCTGGCGCCAACGGCGTAGGTTACGACGCCCGTTATAGCCGTTGTGCCAGGTCCTGTCAGCGTAAAGGTTGTTCCAGTGATCGTCGCCGGGTCCATGGCTTCATTAAAGGTGGCAATGATCTGTGTGTTGGTGGCGACCCCTAAAGCATTCGCAGCAGGAACAGTAAGCGCCACTCTGGGCCGGGTCGCGTCTGCGGTCGCGCCTGTAGTAAACCTCCACACAAACGCCGTTGCCAAGGCTCGGCCTGTGGTGTCTTGGGCGCTGGTTGCAATCGTGGCAGTGCATGTTGTGCTGGCTGGAAGATTGCCCGTCGGCGAGAACGTCGCAACCCGGCTTGCCGCCACATAGGCAACAGTACCCGCCACGGGCGCTCCCGCAGGACATGCCAGGGTAAAGGCGGTTGCTGGGCTGTTGATCGTGGCCGGCGCCATATCCTTGCTAAACGTAGCAGTGATTTTGCTGTTGATTGCCACGCCTGTGACAATAGGCGTTGTGGCAGAAGGCACTGTGGCAGTCACCGTGGGAGCGGCTCCGCCTGGGTTGCCTATGCCGCCTGAGCCCAGGATTGAATCTTGGCCCCCGCCACACCCGGCAGCCAACGCCACCAGTAGCCATGCGATAAATTTCGTCAGGAATCCGCAAGAGCTTTCAAATTTGTCCATTTGCTCGCCTTCTTCATGTGATCCAGAAAACCATCGGTTATTTAACCGACCTTTGTCGCTGGGCAGCGCGACTTCCGCACGGTTGGACGCGCGGGACTTCACCGCGATGAGTATCCGCGTTCGCCACAAATGTTTCTGTGCGGTAGCGCACATAGGCCGCAAATATTTTACTTGGCTAGAATGGGCGTTGAAGCCATCAGTCTGGTGGAAAACGGGTATTTTTTGGAGGGACCGGACGCCCACCAAGTCGATGAGATTGCATTAAGCCTAGAAACGGCGGTGGGACGGGGTGGAGCGTGCGGTCGGCGGGGTATAGGGCAAGGCGCGAGGACGCACAACAGCGTTCTGTCTAGTTACCGAAAGACCTCAAGAGGCCATCCCTTTGTTGACGTGATGCCGCTGGCGCCATAGCCCGACCTCTTTGATTGCGTGATTCAGCATGGGTAATAGCCTGATATCATCCATCGAACGCTTGGCTCGCGTGATAGCCCTGCCCCCAGCCCAGATTTCGACGTTTGCGGGAAGTTCTCGACGTAGGTCCGCCAAGCCTTCACTGATCATCTTAAACGGATAGTTGCCCGTGAAGGACAGCGCCACGATGTCGCAGCGATAGCCTTTGGCGGCGCTTACGATTTCCGTAATTGGCGATTGTGCGCCGAGTGAAATGCAATAGACGCCGTCCACGGTCAACGCCGCTTCTACCATCAATAAGCCCACGCTGTGCTGTTCCTTAGGTAAAGTTGTGAGCAGTATTTTTGGCGGCAGCGAACTCTTTTCGTTGCCGACAATCGCGTGGCGCAGCATATTCTGCAGAATTTCGGTGTACGCATGCTCTTGAAATATTTCCAGGTCGCCGCTTACCCACGCTTCGCCAACATAAGCGTTGAGCGGTGTTAAAATATCGCAAATGAACGATTGCAGGCCTTGGCGAAGCAGCGATTGTTGCAGAGATTTTCGCAACTCTAGCAGTTGATTATGCCGGATCATGGCGATGAAGCGATCAATTTCCCCATGGTGCGGCGAACTCGCGGATCGCGCCGGGTGATGTTTGGCGGAGATTTTTGCCAGTTGGCTGAGTGACTGCGGCACCAGCTTTCCAGGCCGCATGCCGTGATCCATCAGGCGTTTAACAGCTCTTAGACGTTCTATGTCATGCGTTGCGTAAACGCGATCGCCGTTGAGATCGCGGTTGGGCTGGGGAAAGCCGTAGCGCCGCTCCCAAATCCGCAGTGTATCCTTGCTGATACCGGTTTCGCGCTCTACTGCGCTGATTGATACAAGCGTGGTTGTATCTCCCGGCTGAATCATTTATAGTTTGTCCTAGTCAAAGTGGCAGGCTGACTACCCTATCGGGCGCGCACCCGACAAGTCCAAATAATTCACGTACACTGCGCTTAAACTATCACAGAATAAGGTTAATTACAGCAATTTGTGTGTGCAGAGGTATCGATGAAACCAAGCAAATGGTGTCTTGCGCTTATGCTCTTGGGCGCCGCGTTGAACGTGCCGGCGAAAGACACCGCGCCGTCAGGCGCCAGCAAGCCTTATCCCGATAATGTTAAACGCGAGCGGCGCCAAGTGGCGCCCGAACCCTCTGATCTGGATGCTAAATGGCAGCCCTATTTGCGCTGGCATCGAGACGCCGCCGCGCTGCGCGGCGCTGACGCCGGCCTCAACGTTCGTCAACCGTTCCTACAGCTGTAACAACCCTCCCCGCATGTGGCGTGACGCGCTCCAGATCGTCCTGTTGACCACGGCATTGACCGCGCAAGCGAACTGTCCTGATCTTCTGGATCAAAGTTTCGCGCCCTTGAAGGGTGGCGCGCCGCAGAACCTATGCCAATATCAAGGAAAAGTGCTGCTGGTGGTGAATACCGCAAGTTATTGCGGCAACACCCCACAGTATAAAGGCTTGCAGGCCCTGTACCAAAAATATCGCGCGCGCGGCATAGTGGTGCTTGGTTTTCCCAGCAACGACTTCGGGCGACAAGAGCCGGGCGCCGCTGCGGATATTGCGGAATTTTGCGAGCGCACGTATCAAGTGACATTCCCCATGTTCGAGAAATCCAGCGTTCGGGCGGCCAACGGCAATCCGCTGTACGACCAACTCGCCGCCCTTTCCGGCGAGCGGCCGCAGTGGAACTTTCACAAGTACGTAATCGACCGTAGCGGCAAGAGGGTTTCCAGTTTCAGCAGTTCCACCTTGCCCGAAGACGCGCAGTTCGTTAGGCACATCGAAGCGCTACTCGCAGCGCAATAGCCGCGCGATCCCGCGTTACCGCCGGGTGAAGTTTTGCAGCAGGGCGTGGCCGTGTTCGGTCAGAATGGATTCCGGGTGAAACTGCACGCCCTCGACGCCGAGAGTTTTGTGGCGCACCCCCATGATTTCGCCGTCATCCGTCCAAGCGGTCACCGCCAAACAGTCCGGCAGCGATGCGCGCTCGATCACCAGTGAGTGATAGCGCGTCGCCCGATACGGATTGGGCAAGCCACTAAACACGCCGTCGCCGTGGTGATGGATCGGTGAGGTTTTACCGTGCATGAGTTGCTGCGCATGGATAATTTTTCCGCCAAACGCTTGGCCGATGCTCTGGTGGCCCAAGCACACGCCGAGAATTGGAATTTTCCCCGCGAATTGTTTAATCAGCGGCACTGACACGCCGGCTTCGTTGGGCGTGCACGGCCCCGGCGACACCACGATGCGATCAGGCTTGAGCGCGGCGATTTGCTCTAAGGTGATTTCATCATTGCGGTAAACCACCACCTCTTCGCCCAGTTCGCCCAGATATTGCACCAGGTTGTAGGTGAAGGAATCATAATTGTCGATCATGAGTAACATAGCAATTGAATCTACAGCGGCGAAAAAGTTAAACATACTTTAGCAGGGATAGGCGTCCATTGTATAGCGCAGGGCTGATTTGGCGCGCCGGATGATGCCTGGAGAGCCGCGCCAGTATTTCCTCCCGCCGCGATTATGTGGGCAGAGTCACAGAATCCGGATGAACAAACGGACGAAAGTCCGCAAAATCCGATACTTTTGTTAATATGCGCGTTGGTGGTGCGATTTCGTCGCCAGCGACCTGTTGAAAAAACCTAGGGGAGTATTCTGGCAACCTACCAGGAACTATCGGACTTTCTGGCTTCCGTCGAGCGCCGCGCCTATAAGCAGGCGTTTTTTGCCGTGCGTGACGAGGAAGTGGCTCTCGATATTGTCCAGGATGCCATGCTCAAGCTGACAGAAAAATACAGCGGCAAACCGATCGAAGAGTTACCGATGTTGTTCACGCGCATTGCACAAAATGCCATGCGTGACTATTTTCGCCGGCAAAAGGTTCGTTCCACCTGGACGACGCTATTCTCAAGCCTGACCGGCCGCGATAACGATGAAGAAGATCGTGACCCTTTGGAAACACTTGAGGTAGAATTAAACACCAGCGTAGGCGACACTCCAGCCGCGCAATTGGAGCAAAAACAAGTGCTTGGAGCGATCGAGGCGGCCGTGAAGAAACTCCCAACGCGTCAACGGGAAGCCTTCCTGCTGCGTTACTGGGAGGAGTTTGATGTGGCTGAGACCGCTGCTGCGATGGGTTGTTCCGAAGGCAGTGTAAAAACCCACTGTTCTCGCGCAGTGCAAGCCTTGGCCGTCACGCTAAAAGCTAAAGGTATCACGCTATGAACGAGCTGGATTTCGCCAAAAAAGTTGCTCAGCAACTTAATCGCAGTGCCCAACAGTTAGACACCGTTCCCCTTGCCCGGCTAAAGGCTGCACGTGAGCGCGCCCTCCAAGCCTATCGCAGCGAGCCGATGTTGGCCCATGCCGACGGTTCGACCGGCGGGCGCTGGAGTGATCGATTGCTGCATCATCCGCGCCTCGCCTGGGGCGGTTTTGCCGCGCTGTTAGCGCTGGCAATCGGCATGAATTTTTGGCAAGAAACCGAACGGGAAAGTTCGCCCATCGACGCCCAGATTCTGGCCAGCGATTTACCGCTGCACACCTTCACCCAACAAGATTTCGACGCATGGTTAAGAGACAACTCCAAGCAATAACACTGGGCCTAGCGCTATCCGGCGCGGTCAACGCTCAGGATTGGAACAGCATTGGCAGCGCGGAAAAATCCGTGCTCGCGCCGCTGTCCGCTCAATGGAGCACATTGCCGCAGGAAGAGCGCACCCATTTACTTGAAGCCGCGAAGCATTATCCCAAAATGTCCCCCGCCGAGCAGGATAAGTTCCGTGCACGTTTGCCGGAGTGGGGCAAACTCGATCCGGCCTCGCGCAAAGCGGCCCGGGAAAACTACGACAAGATAAAAAACTTACCGCCGGATCAGCAGAAAAAAGTAATGGAAAAACTGCGCTCGCAAGATCGCTAGTCAGTAACCCTTCCCACGGTCGAACGCGCGACGACCGTTCGTTAACTTCCTGTCGCGCCGCCATGCTCCCACCCAGCTTTATTCGACGCATTCTGTGCATGATCTACGACGGCTTGCTCCTTGCCGCCGTGTTATTTGTCGCCGCATTCGCGTTTATCTATTCCACTGACTACCCCAATCGCCCTGGCCTGCGGCCGCTATTACAGATTTTTTTACTGGCGATTATCGCGGCGTACTTCTGCGGGTTCTGGCGCCAATCAGGCCAGACGCTGGCGATGAAAACCTGGCGCATCAAATTGCAAAATCGCGACGGCGGCCTGCTTTCGCCAAGCCAGGCATTAATCCGATTCGCCTTCGCGCTAGCCGGAATCGCCCTGGGCGGGGTGACGATTTGGTGGGCGCTGCTCGATCGCGAGCAACAGTTTCTACATGATCGACTCAGCGGCAATCGCTTAGTGGTGGTTCCCAATCAATAACAACCTTGCCAGGCGACTGGCGGGGCCTGCCTCACGGCAAGACATGGCCCGGCCGGGTGGCCTAGGGCCAGAGCCGCTCTGGTACTGCGTTATAGGCCGATCGCTAGCGGCGTTCTACATACTTCATCATGGAAACGGCAATCGCGAGAAACAGCAATGTCGGCAATGCGGCGCTCATGAACGGATTCCAATCGTTGAGCACACCGAGGTTGGAAAATAATCGGTTGAGCAAATAAAAACCGATGCCGAGCATGATGCCGGTGAAAATTTTTCCACTGAGGCCGCCGCTGCGGCGCTGGTAAATGGCGAATGGCAATGCGAGTGTCATCATCACCAGCAAGGCAAACGGATGAATGATCTTGCTCCACTTGGCGATTTCATAGCGCGTGGTTTTCTGTTTGTTCTCGCGCAAATGCTCGATGTAGGTGAATAGATTCCACACCGACATATTTTCCGGCACCACCAGCAGCACCGACAAGATTTCCGGCGTGACGACGGAATTCCAAGTCGCGTCTGCGAGCTTTTTCAGTGATACGCTGTTGCCGCTAAATACCGTTTGATCGACCTCGCTGATACGCCAGTTGTTCTCACCGCGATACTCGCCGCGCTTCGCCAAGCTGATGCTTTTCAGCCGATGAGCGTCGTCGAATTCATAGATCTTGAGGTTTCGTAGCGTCGTGTCAGGCAACATTTCCTGCACGTTGACAAAGGTTCTTGCATCTTTAACCCACAGCCCAGAACGAAACTCCTGCGCCACTAAAGCGTTCATCGCCTGCAGTCGATATTTCTGCGCGATGCGATCCGAATAAGGCGCGATGACATCGCCGAACACGAAATTTATGGTTGCGAACACTATGCCGATGACGATTAGCAATCGCATGATCATGGCAAGGGAATAGCCCGAGGCGCGCATCACCGTGAGTTCGGAATGGGTCGAGAGTTGGGTCAGCGCGAAGATCGTGCCAATCAGGGCCGAGATAGGAAAGAGTTGGTAGACGTGGCCCGGCAAGGACAACCAGACGAACAGAAACATTTGCGGCAAACGGTAAGCGCCTTTGCCTAACTGCGGCAGCTCGAAAATCAGATCGAAGAACGCGTAGAGCATTAGCAACGCCACCAGTACGAGCGCCGTGCCGGCGACGACCTCTTTCGCCAGGTAACGTGCGAGGATGCTCAATGTGAACTACAACGCTTGTTTCAATTGCTCAAGGATTGCGGGGTTTTCCAAAGTCGATATGTCTTGCGTGATTTCTTCGCCCTTGGCAATCACCCGCAACAAGCGCCGCATGATTTTTCCCGAGCGAGTCTTCGGCAGATTGTCGCCGAAGCGAATGTCTTTCGGTTTGGCGATCGGGCCGATTTCCTTGCCGACCCAGTCGCGCAATTCTTTAGCAATGCGCAGCGCCTCGTCGCCCGTAGGGCGCGGGCCTTTGGTCACGACAAAGGCAACGATCGCTTCGCCGGTCAGATCATCGGGCCGACCGACCACGGCGGCTTCCGCGACGAGTTTGCTGTTCGCCACCAGCGCCGATTCGATTTCCATCGTGCCCATACGATGCCCTGAGACATTCAAAACGTCGTCAATGCGACCCATGATGGTGAAATAGCCGGTGTCCTTGTCGCGCACGGCGCCATCGCCGGCGAGATAGAGTTTGCCGCCAAGTTCTTCTGGGTAATAACTTTTCTTGAAGCGCTCCGGATCGTTCCAAATGGTGCGAATCATCGCGGGCCAGGGCCGCTTGACTACTAAAATTCCGCCCTGACCATTCGGCAGATCGTGTCCCGCCTCGTCAACAATCGCCGCCATAATGCCCGGCAGGGGCAACGTGCAGGAACCCGGCACCAAGTTCGTCACGCCGGGTAGCGGCGTAATCATATGGCCGCCGGTTTCCGTCTGCCAGAACGTATCGACGATCGGGCAGCGACCGCCGCCGATGTTTTCGTGATACCACATCCAGGCTTCCGGATTGATCGGCTCGCCGACGGAACCTAACAGCCGCAAACTCGATAAATCGTAGTTACGCGGATGCGCGCTGGGCGTACCTTCCGAGGCCTTAATCAGCGAGCGGATGGCCGTCGGCGCGGTGTAAAAAATCGATACTCTATGCTTATTGATCGTTTCCCAAAAACGGCCGGCGTTCGGATAAGTCGGCACGCCTTCGAACACAATCTCCGTCGCGCCCACGGCGAGGGGGCCGTAAGTAATGTACGTGTGGCCGGTTACCCAGCCGATGTCCGCGGTACACCAAAACACATCGTTTGGTTTGATGTCGAAGGACCACTTCATCGTCAGTGCCGCCCACAGCAAATAGCCCGCCGAGGCATGCTGTACACCTTTGGGTTTGCCGGTAGAGCCGGAGGTGTAGAGAATAAACAGCGGATGTTCCGCATCCACCCATTCCGGTTCACAGGTGTCGGCCTGGCCTTTGGTCAGATCGTGCATCCACACATCGCGGCCCATTGTGAAATTAACCTTGCCGGCGGTACGTTGGTAAACAATGACGTTTTTGAGCACCTCGCACCCGCCGAGCCGAAGCGCTTCGTCGACGATAGATTTCAACGGCAACGCCTTGCCGCCGCGCATTTGTTCGTCGGAGGTAATCAACGCAACGGCGCCGGCGTCGATAATGCGTTCCTGCAAACTCTTCGCCGAAAAACCGCCGAACACCACCGAGTGGGTTGCGCCGATGCGTGCGCAAGCTTGCATCGCGACCACACCCTCAATCGACATCGGCATATAAATAATGACGCGATCGCCTTTGCGGACGCCCAAGGACTTTAATCCGTTCGCAAACTCGCAGACCTTGTGATAGAGCGCCTGGTAGGTAACCTTGGTAACCTTGCCGTCATCCGCCTCGAAAATAATCGCGACTTTATCGGCATCGCCGTTTTGCAGATTTACATCGAGGCAGTTGTAGGAAACATTTAACTGACCATCGTGGAACCAGCGATAAAACGGCGCGTTCGATTCATCCAGCGTTTGCGTGAACGGCTTGCGCCATACCAGATTCTCGCGCGCAAGCCGCGCCCAAAATCCGGCGTAGTCACGCTCCGCCTCGGCATTCATCGCGTGAAAAGCCGCGCTGGAAATATTCGCTTGTTGCGCGAACGCCTCGGGCGGCGCAAATGAACGCTTCTCGTGTACAACGAACTCTATATTGGCCATCTATTTTTCCCCGGGAAATACGGTTGGATCGATTTGTGAATTATACCGTGGCCGTTTGGCCGCGCGGCGCGAGAACGGTGATTTTGATGCTTGTCCCATATTTTGGGCGATGGCCGAAGAGCCTTATGGATACCCACTCTCCCGGCGCGCACGGCGGAGCGCGGCGCCCCTATTGCCTCCCAGGGCATCGGTTTGAGCGTTTGTCGACAAGCGATGTCCCGTGGCATGATAGAAACCTGGGGAATTATCGTTAGTTGCAAAAGCCTGACAACGGAGGGTGCATGGCTTTTTTCACTTTTGTGGCGATGCCGTTTGGGATCAAACAAGGCATCGACTTCAATCGTGTGTTCCGCGAGTACATCGAGCCGGCGCTGACCGAGGCGCACTTTGAGGTATTTCGTGCCGACGAAGACATGCGTGCGGGCAATATCCGCACCGACATGTTTCAGCAATTGCTGATCGCCGATCTGGTCGTCGTCGATCTTTCAATCGACAATCCCAATGTTTGGTACGAGCTCGGCGTTCGCCACGCGCTGCGTTCCCGCGGTGTAATTCAAATCATCACCCAGCGCGAGCAAATGCCTTTCGATGTGTATACCGACAGAGTGATTCGCTACCACACCAAAGACGGTGCGCCGGACGCGGAATTCTTGCAGCAGGACAAAACCAAGCTGGCGCAGTTTGCGACGGAGACCATGGCGTCATGGCACGGGCGCAAGGTGAGTCCGGTCTATCATTTGCTGAGTTATCTCAAAGAGCCGGACTGGAAGACCTTGCGTGTGGGCGAGGCGCAGGAATTCTGGGAGCGCTACGAACGCTGGGAGGAGCGCATCGAGATTGCGCGCGACAAGCGCCGGCCGGGCGACATTATGTTGCTCGCCGACGAAGCGCCAACGCAGGCCTTGCACTTAGACGCCCATCGCGCGGCGGGCAAGGCGTTGTTAAAAATGGGGCAGTTCTCCTTTGCCTTAACCCAATTCAGAGACGCGCTAGCGGTCGATGCGACGGATTTGGACAGCCAACAGCAGTCGGCCGTTCTGCTCGGTCGGACGGGCCGCAACCAGGAGGCCCGGGTGAAGATCGATAACCTGGTCGAGAAGTATCCGAGTAACGCGGAGTGTTGGTCGCTGAAAGGGCGCATCGGCAAAGAAGCCTGGATCGACACGTGGCGCAAGGCGGACGGCGCCGCCGCGCAAATGCGCGCAACGGCGACCGAAGAAATCGATTGGCTGGAGGAATCCATCGAAGCTTACAAGGCCGGTTTCATTAAAGACCCGAGCAATTTCTACAGCGGCATTAACGCCGTGGTGCTGTCCTATTTGCACGAACATCTAACCGCGTCCAGCGCCGCAACCAAAGACCGCAAGGCCATGGAAGGCGGGGTGCGCTGGGTCGTGCGCTGCGCGAAAGAACGCAATAGTTCAAGTTACTGGGCGCGCGTGACGCTGGCCGATTTGGCGCTGATGAGCGCGCCGAAAAAAGAAGTCGAGCGCGCTTACAAAGATGCCGCTGCAATCAGTAACAACAACTGGTTTGCCCTGGATTCCACTCGGCAGCAATTAACCGTGTTGCGGGACTTGGCGTTTCGCCCCGAGGAAGTGGGCGTCGCGCTCGAGGTCATCGAGCGCGAGATCAATCGCTTAAAACCGTCCTGGCAGCCGCGGCTGACCATTTTGTTCAGCGGCCACATGGTAGACAAATCGGATCGTGAGAAGCCACGCTTTCCCGATAGCAAGTCTGGCTTGGCAAGCGGTGCGATTCTGAACCAGCTCAACGATTTGGGCGCCACCGAGGCTGATTTGGCCATCTGTAGCGCAGCCTGCGGTGGCGATTTGCTGTTCGCGGAACTGTGTCTTGACCGCAGAATGGCGGTGCACCTTTATTTAGCAATGGATGAGCCGGAGTTTCTGGAACGCTCGGTTAACTTCGCCGGCGAGGAATGGAAGAAGCGCTATTTCCGCGTCAAAGATCATCCAAAATCGACACTATTTATCCTCCCCGAGGATCTTGGGCCGGGCGAGGTCAACGCCAACCCGTTCGCCCGCAACAATGTGCGGATGCTCTACAATGCGTTAGCGTTGGGAACCGATAGAGTTCGCCTTATTGCGTTGTGGGACGGCCAAAAGGGCGACGGGCCGGGCGGCACCCAGCACATGATCGAAACGGTGCAAGAGCATCTGGGCCAAGTGTGGATACTCGATACCCATGAGATTTTTGCGTGAGCGCAAAATGACATTCCAAGATAAATTATCGCGCAGCGGACCGAAGCGTCTATTGTCGCTGGACGGCGGCGGTATCCGTGGATTGATTAGCGTGGAGGTGTTGGCGGCGATCGAGTCGATGTTGCAGCGCCGGCTCAACCGGGGCGACGACTTCGTTCTGGCCGATTACTTCGACTATATCGCCGGCACCAGTACTGGCGGGATCATCGCCACCTGCCTGGCTTGGGGAATGCGCGTCGCCCAGGTGCGCGAGTTCTATCAAACCAACGGCCAGACCATGTTCGACAAAGCGTCGATCCTGAAGCGCTTTCATTATAAGTACGACGACGAAGCCTTGGCGCAAAAATTACGCGACGTGTTTAGCGAAAATGGCGCCCCGAGCACACTCGGGTCGTCACGCCTGCAAACGCTTTTGATGTTGGTAATGCGCAATAGCAGCACCGATTCGCCGTGGCCCCTATGCAACTATCCGGCGGCGAAATATAACGCGCGCGATCGCAACGATTGCAACCTACTGTTGCCGCTCTGGCAATTGGTGCGCGCAAGCACGGCGGCGCCGACTTATTTCCCTCCCGAAGTGATCGATGTCGGCCGGCACCGCTTCACGTTTGTCGATGGTGGCATCACGCCGTACAATAACCCGGCGTTGCAATTATTTTTGATGGCGACGGTTCCAGAATACAAACTTGCGTGGCCGGTCGGTGAAGATAATTTATTGGTTGTGTCGATTGGCACGGGCATTAGCCCCGAGGCGAACGAGAATCTCGTGCCTGGGGAGATGAATTTGCTTTACAACGCCGCTTCACTGCCATCGGCGCTGATGTTCGGCGCGCTGTACCAACAGGATTTACTCTGCCGCATCCTGGGCAACTGTTTGCACGGCGATAAATTAGATCGGGAGATCGGCGATTTACGTGGCGCTACGAGCCGGGCGGGAACAAGCAAACAATTCACCTATCTTCGTTACAACGCTGAGTTGACCGAGTCGGGATTAGCCGGACTCGATTTAACAGATATCAACGCGAAACACGTTCAGCAACTGGATTCCATCGCCTACATGTCCGATCTCAAGCGCGTCGGTGAGGCGGTGGGGCGTCAAGTAAGCACAGCGCATTTCCCGACGGCGTTCCACTGTTAGTGAGGAAAAAAACCATGGCTGGCATCTTCATCAGTTATCGAGAGCGCGATTCAAAGGGGTGGGCGTTGAGCTTGCGCGACCGCTTGGTCGAGGAGTTTGGCGAGGCACGGGTATTCCTCGACAAAGACACCTTGAAAGCGGGGAAATGGAAAGACCAAATCGAGCAGGCCTTGGGCGATTGCAATATCGTTCTCGTCGTGATCGGACGTGGCTGGCTCAATGCCCGAGACGATGAGGGTCGACAACGGCTGATGTCGGACGAAGACGTGCATCGGCGCGAAATCGCGTTGGCCCTCGCGCGGCCTGACGTGACCGTGATTCCGGTGGTGGTAGACGGTGCGACGATGCCGAAACCCGACGAATTACCGCCCGACATACGTGATTTGATTCAGCAGCAGTCCCGCGGCATCAGTGACAGCGCAGCGCACCGTAAAGTGGATTTGGATGGACTGATGGCCGATATTCGGCGCGTCGGCGGTTTCGAGCCGAAGCCGGCGCCGACGCCCGGCCCCGCGCCGACGCCAGACTTGGCGCCGATCAAAAATAGCGGCAAAGTGATCGCGGCGCTGTGCTTAGTCGCCTTGATCTTTTTTGCCGCGATCGCGGAAGATGGCATGGATCACGATACTAAAGTTGGCGGTATTTTATTCGGCGCTATTGCGCTTTGGCTTGCGCTCAGCGGCTTTAAGGACATCAAAGCGGGCCGGGTGAAAGGACGCGGACAGGCCATTGCAGCGATGGGTTTGAGTGGTTTGGCGACGCTGGGAATATTCGGCGCGTTGATCGCAACCGAATCGGCCGTTGCGCCGATCGCAAACAATCTGGCCCCGTCAGCGGCGATTGCCCCCCAGCCCGCGCCAGCATATGAACCGCCGCCGAGTCAAACGCCAAGGGATGCCCAAGCATTGGTTCCGACCGCAAAGCCGGCCAGACCGGTAAACCGGCAAAGGTCCGTACCGGTCGCGCGAGTTGAAACAGGCAATTTTCAGGGCATTTGGCAGGACGGTAACGATGTGTCGATTTTCTACGCGATCCGTCAGGAAAATAACCTCGTCCGTCTGCAGGAATATAACGCGATCGGCGTTCTAACGTTCGACGCGATGGGTAAACCGTCGGGAAACGAATTGATGATTGAGCACCCGATGCTGGTCGTCAATTTGGCCGTATCAGACAACGGACAACAAATCAGTGGAAGCGTAAAACAAAAGGCTAACGGATTCAGTAAACCCATATTGCTTAGAAGAGTCAACCTCGATTCCCTCGATTCTCGATTTGCCGAATTGTTGCGTCCGCTGGTGGAATAGTGCCGTATTCGGTGTGACGTAGGTGGTCATTCCTGACTGCCCCGTTAATCCAGCACAGGATCACCTGATTACTGGCGCCGCATTTTTTATGCGCCAATCAATAAAAATAATGTATATAATTTAGATAGTTAAATGCAGAAACGGCTGGCTCACCCACTCTCATTCAGCGCCAGCCGATTGAACAACCGATTCGGGCCCGTTAATTGCTTAATATTAAGTATAAAACTTCCCCGAGCGACAATATAGTTGCAAAACATTTTGGAAAATGTTATCACCAATAGATAACAATTGTCCCCTATTGAAAAATGAGCATTCACCCGTCAACCAAGGCGAAATTAACCGGCCCCAAGAGTGAGGAATACAGAAATGAGTTCGGCTAACCGTGGTGGCCTTTTAACTTCGCGAGAGCATATGTCCATCCACGAAATTCGATCAGCGTCGTCTTACCGAAGCACCGTGCTGGTGATTGATGACCAATCGACGGGGCGAGTCATTCTCGAGGAAATCGTTAGAGGCGTCGACCCCAGCATTCAAGTACAAACATTCGCCGATCCATTGGCTGCGATTGAATGGGCGAAAACCCATCCGGTGGATTTAGTGCTAACCGACTATAAAATGCCGCAATTGGATGGCGTCGAAACTATTCGTCGCATTCGCGGCATTTATTCATGCATGGACGTGCCGATTATCGTCGTCACCGTGCTTGAGGATCGCGAGGTTCGTTACAAGGCGCTTGAAGCCGGTGCGACGGATTTTTTGACCAAGCCCGTCGATCAGTACGAATGTAGGGCGCGTTGCCGCAATCTGCTCACAATGCGGCGACAGCAGATTGTCATTAAGGATCGCGCACGATTATTGGAGCAGCAGGTGACCGAAGCCGTGCGCGACATTCGTCTACGCGAAGTCGAAACCATCTTCCGACTCGGCAAAGCGGGTGAGTTTCGGGATGAAGAAACGGGCAATCACATTATCCGCATGGCCAAGTATTCGCGCCTAATCGCCGAAGACTTAAGACTGTCGGATGACGAATGCGACATGATTGAGCTTGCGGCGCCGATGCACGACATCGGCAAAATAGGCATTCCCGATCATATTCTATTGAAGCCAAGCGGTTTAGGCTCGGACGAAACGGTGAATATGCAGCGGCATCCACGCATCGGCTACGATATTCTTAAGGATAGCCCCTCGAAGTATCTGCGCATGGGGGCAGTAATCGCGCTCGGTCACCATGAAAAATTCAATGGCGAAGGTTATCCGAGTCAGTTAGCTGGCGAGGATATTCCACTTGCCGCGCGTATTGTCGCCGTAGCTGACGTGTTCGATGCGCTCACTTCAATTCGACCTTACAAAGAGGCCTGGAAAGTAAGCGAGGCATTAGGCCATCTTACGCAGCAACGCGGCCAGCACTTCGACCCAAGATGCATCGATTCATTCATGCGCCAGTTAGATAAGGTGCTCGCTATTCGCGATAAATTTCAAGACGTTACGCGAAGTCAGGCGAAGCTCGTGTAACGCTAGGCCTAACCTATAATAACCATGTCAAAAGCGCTGCAGCTTCCTTGGCTGACAAAAATCAGGGCGATATTCGAATCGCGTACCGATACCGAACATGAGCAGGCAATTTTGCGCCTGGCGATCAGCGGTATTCTGATCGGTTATATTTTCCTTCGTTTGAGCGGAGAGTCGAGCCCGCCCGGATTGGCCGGATGGCGCTGGCCCCTGTCGATCCTCTACCTCCTCGTTGCGAGCGGTATTCTTGCCTGGATACTCGCCTCACCGACGATCAATGTTCCACGGCGGCTGTTTGGCGCGATCGCGGATATGGGCATGTCGAGTTATGGCATGGCCGTGACGGGGGATGTGGGAACCGTCATATTCGGCGTGTACCTATTCGTTACGTTTGGTAATGGCTTTCGCTTCGGCAAACCCTATTTGTTTTTTTCCCAGGCGCTGAGCATCGTCGGGTTTACGTTGGTGTTGGTCGCCAACGACTATTGGAAGTCCCACATTGTCTTGGGCCTTGGCTTATTGGTAAGCCTGGTCGTATTGCCGCTTTATGTCGCAACACTCCTAACCCGTATAACTGAGGCGCGCAAGCGCGCAGAGGAAGCCAGTAGCGCGAAAAGCCGTTTCCTTGCGGTCATGAGCCACGAAATGCGTACGCCTTTGAATGGCATTATCGGCATGAATGACCTGTTATCGTCGACCGAGTTGAACGAGGAACAAAAAGATCTGGCGAATACGATGCAGAATTCGGCGAAAGTTTTGCTTTCTTTAATCGAAAATGTTTTGGATATAGCAAAGATAGAGGCTGGCAAGCTTACAACCGAAGTGATCGATTTCGATTTGCATGCGCTGGTCAATAATACCGTCAAGATATTGGCGCCACAAGCACACGTGAAAAAATTGCAGTTGCATCTGCAAATTAACCCGCGCGCCGGTTATTTGTTGAAAGGCGATCCCCATCAACTACGCCAGGTGCTGATCAATCTGGTTGGCAACGCGATCAAGTTCACCGAACAGGGCGAAGTGTTGTTGCGCGTGGGAATTGTTCAAGAAAATGGAACGAGTATTCGGTTACGTTTCGAGGTGATAGATACCGGAATCGGTATTCCGCTTGAAGCACAGGCGAGTATTTTCGACAGTTTTACACAAGCGGATCAATCCACAACTCGATGTTACGGCGGTACAGGGCTGGGCACGACAATTTCAAAACAGCTTGTTGAACTAATGGGCGGAAAGATCGGGCTTTCTAGTCAGGTGGGCAAAGGGACTGTGTTTTGGTTCGAATTGCCGTTGCTCAAGCAGCAGGTGAGCAAAGAAACTGCAGAGAGGCTGTTCCGCCTGGATCATAGTCATGTTTTGGTGTTGACCCATTCAGATCAAGATGCAGCAATAATCGGTGGATATTTAACCGGTTGGGGTGCACGTTACCAGCGCGTATCCAACCTCGCTAGCGCCCTTGCCTTAATAGAACGAGGCGAAGACCATTTCGATGTGGCGATCATCGACGCGACCACGATTGAAGATGAGAACGAAGCGGCCAGCCAAATTGGTAAGCACAGTAAACGTGGAAAGCATATTGCCCTGTTATTGGTAAATGCCCAAATCGCCCTGAATGTCGATACGGGATTGAGCGCGTCAGGTTTTTCTGCGTTACTGGAGAACGCTAGCAACAAAACCTTGCTGTTCAATGCGATTCACGCGGCAGCAACCGTCGTGGATGAACGAACTTCGGCAGATGTTATTCCTCTCACGCGCAGAACTTCCGAGCAAGTACGCGAGCCGAATCGCCTACGCGTCCTGGTTGCCGAGGACAATCCGACGAATCAAAAAGTGATCCACAAAATATTGGAACGCGCCGGACACGTGGTCCAAATCGTAGCAAATGGCGAGGCCGCGCTGGATGCGTTGGAGCAAAACGAATTCGATATTGTTATTGTCGACATGCACATGCCGATCATGGGCGGAGTCGAAGTCGCCAAGTTTTATCGTTTTGTCGATCGCAAACTACCACGCATGCCCTTCGTCATGCTAACCGCAAATGCCACCGCCGAAGCTATGGAGGAATGCAATCAAGCGGGTATTGACGCGTTCCTCACAAAGCCCGTCGAGAGCCAGGATCTGCTTGCAACCATTGCGCGTTTAACGGGGGGCGAGAGATCATTCGCCGACGCGGCGCCAACCAATTCGCCGTGGTTGCACGGTACGGAAAAACTCAGTGCGCCGGAATCTCAATCGGATTTGTTGAACCTAGTAACGCTGCGGGATTTGGAACGACTTGGAAATGACAGCCGTTTCTTGGCGAGTCTAATAAGCGGCTTTCTTGTCGACAGCGAAGCGTTGATGTAGAAAATGCAGATCGCGCTGAACGCTGAGGAATATGAACAGTTCAAAGACCTGGCGCATGGGCTCAAGGGCAGCGCCGGAAGCGTCGGCGCGACGGCACTGTTCGAGGTAAACTCGAAAGTCTTGAACGTCTCACATAAAGATTGCGCGCGCGAGGGCATACGGCTACTCGCCGAAATCAAGTCAATTTTCAGCGAGACACGAGTGGCGCTCAATGATTACTTGAAGCGCGGGGAAAAAGCCGCAATCTAGGCCGCGGCTTGCACCAACGTCGCGTCCGTCGTAACTTTCGCAAATTTCTGTTGTGCTCGGACGAGGCGCTCCATCATTCGAAGATCCTTGGCCTCAAGCCGGAAAGCCGCGTCAACCCAGATCTTCGTGACATCGATTAGCATCTCGTAACTAATCGGGTTGCAATGGCGCCGAACTTGGGCTAAAGCGTTCATTGTATTTTTACGACGGCTCTGTTTCTTAATGTATTCGTACAGCGCCGTTTCGCCCTGACCGTCTTCCGCAACAACATCCACCAGGCCGATCTCAAATAGTTCCTCCGCCGTGTAGATACGTCCACTGAGAATGAAGTCTTCCGCCCGTTTCACACCGAGACGGCGACCAATCAAACTGTATGCCCCCATGCCCGGGAAGAGATTGAACAGCACTTCCGGTAAGCCCATTTGCGCACTCTTCTCTGCGATAATAATATCGCTGGATAACGCCGCCTCGAATCCGCCGCCGAGTGCGTCGCCTTGAACCAGGGAAATTGTCGTGATCGGCAGGTTGTAATTGATGATGTTCGGATACAACACGTCGATACACGCCTTAGCGTAGCGAAAAAGTTTTTCCCGGTCACCGTTGACGATAAGGTTGCGAAATAGGCTGAGATCACCGCCGAGATTAAATACACCGGGAACTTTCGACGCAAGTACGAAATAGTCGATCGAGCGCAGTCGGCCACGTGTCGCCATTACGCCACCGGAGCTTTGAATAATAGCTTGGTAGTCGCGCATGTCGGCTAGGATTCCGGGAGAAAAACAGGGCACGGGTTGCGGGTTCATGTGAGCCCACAGAACCCCATATTCGTGGTCGAAGCGGGCAGATAACTCACGGTAGTTTTGATCAAACAAATTGATCTGTTCGGAAATTGCGTTCATTTGGGCACCTATTTGGTTAAGTTTTGAATTAGGTAAGGGAATACGTTAAGAAGAAATCCAGTCCAGCCCGGAATTTCTAGGACAGCGCTTCTTTTGTCGAAAATGCCGCATTTTTGTTAACTCTAGTTAATTTAGCTAAAGTGTCCCCGGTTGGGTCGGCGACACTACTCTACAACAATTTTCAGTGCTCCATTTTCGTGGCAGTTGCGTAAGGCGCCTCGCCACCCCCGCGGTCCCTTGATAACGCGAGAAATGAAAAACACTGCAGCGATCACACTATCAAAAATTTGTTACTGAATGCAAACTTTTTTAGAGGTACACTTCCCTGCGCAAAATACCACTGCGTATTTTCTCGTCGGCAGCCGATTATTTTCTATAACCCATTGTTTTGTATGATTAGATGAATCACGATTCTTCCTTGCCCTCCAGTTGGGTCGGGCGCTGGTGTGGCATCATCGAGGTTCGTGGTCGAGTGCTCGACCTAGCGTGCGGATCGGGGCGCCATACGCATTTCTTACTCGACTGCGGTTTTAGCGTGGTGGCGGTCGATTTGGAAATTTCAAGTTTGAACAACTCACTAACTAGCCGAGCCGGTGTTGTTGTTAGACAAGCAGACCTGGAAAACGAGCCATGGCCATTCGAAAATGATTGTTTCGACGCCGTTATCGTAACCAATTATTTGCATCGCCCGCTGTTTGCTCATCTGATCGCATCGCTGAAGCCGGGTGGCGTTTTAATTTATGAGACATTTGCCTCGGGTAACGGTCAATTCGGCCGGCCGAATAATCCCAACTTTTTGTTGCAGCCCGGCGAGTTGCTGGCCAGGGTTGAGGGGTCGATGCGCGTTGTTGCCTACGAAGACGTTTACGTTGAAAATCCGAAACCGGCGCTCGTTCAAAGGATTTGCGCGGTACGCCACGGCGGGCGCCCGCGCCATTTTCCCGTGCCTGTTAATTAGGGTAAACTCGCGCTTTATTTAATTATTTCGTCATGATTAAGGGAAGCATAGTAGCCATCGCGACGCCGATGTTCCCCGATGGGGGCATCGACTATGGGCGGCTAAAGGATTTGGTCGAGTTTCACGTCGTCTCAGGAACGGATGGCATCGTTGCGGTTGGCACGACCGGCGAATCGCCAACGGTCAGCATGGAAGAAAATGTCGCCATTATCGGCGCCGTCATGGAATATGCCGCAGACCGAGTTCCGGTCATAGCCGGCACGGGCGCCAACTCCACTAAAGAAGCGATCGAACTGTCGCGTCATGCCAAGGCCATCGGCGCGAAGTACAGTTTATCGGTCGTGCCGTATTACAACAAACCCACTCAAGAGGGAATGTATCAACACTTCAAAACGATTGTAGAGTCCGTCGATTTACCACAAATACTCTACAACGTACCAGGCCGCACGGTGGCCGATTTACACAATGACACGACCTTACGTTTGTCCCGAATTCCCGGTGTGATCGGAATTAAAGATGCAACTGGCAATTTAGAACGTGCCGCCGATCTGGTGCGCCGCGCGCCGAAAAATTTTGCTTTGTACAGCGGCGACGATGGTAGCGCGCTGGCATTTATGATGATGGGTGGCCACGGCGTCATCTCCGTTACGGCCAACGTCGCGCCCGCGCTGATGGCAACGATGTGCCGGGCGGCGCTACAGGGTGACTTTGCCGCCGCGCGCGCCGCCAACGATAGGTTGCAGGCGCTGCACCGTGATCTATTCGTCGAAGGTAATCCTATTCCGGTGAAGTGGGTGCTCGAACAGATGGGGCGGATAGGTTCTGGAATGCGCCTCCCCCTCACGCCCTTGTCGGACAGTTACCACAGCCGTTTGCGCGAGGCGATGCGCGCAGCCGGGATCGATTGATGCCCAATAAATCGCCCACTCATTTCACCCTTTCGTTTTGTCCGAGGTTTTCCTGATGAAGTCTTCGCTGCGCGTTGTCCTCGCGTCATCGTTATTGGTACCCCTGCTGGGTTGCAGTACCCAGTCTTCGTTTCTCGAGAGCAAGAAGATTGACTACAAGTCTGCGGGGCAAATTCAGCCACTGGAGATTCCACCGGATCTGACTTCGCCGTCTTCCGACGATCGATTCGCCGTACCCGATGGAAAATCATCTAGCAGCACCACGCTATCCACCTACGAAAGCGGAAAAATCGCGGCGGGATCGAGTGATAAATCAGGCAAAGTATTACCGGTCAATAACAAGATCAAGCTCGAGCGCGATGGCAGCCAGCGCTGGCTCAAAGTCGACATGCCCGCTGAAGAACTCTGGCTACAGGTGAAAGATTTTTGGCAAGAGACCGGATTTATCCTTAAGATCGACGCGTCGGAGGCAGGGGTAATGGAAACCGACTGGGCGGAGAATCGCGCGAAGATTCCGCAGGATATTGTACGCAGCACATTAGGAAAAGTATTCGACGGACTGTATTCCACCGGTGAGCGCGACAAATTCCGCACCCGCTTGGAGCGCGGCAAGGAAGCCGGTACAACCGAGATCTATATTACCCATCGCGGCATGCAGGAGGTGTATACCTCAGAGTTGAAGAAGGACACCCGCTGGCAGCCACGCAAAGCTGATCCTGAGCTTGAGGCGGAAATGCTGCTGCGCCTCGCCAATCGCCTCGGTTCCGAAGCCGCCCGAACCCAGGTTGATGCGCAGCCGAAGCCTGAAGATCGAGCCAAACTTGTAAAGTCAGGTGAGGGCAAGAGCCAGCTCAATGTGCTGGAAGACTTCGAGCGCGCCTGGCGCCGGGTCGGCCTGGCGCTTGACCGCGTTGGCTTTACCGTCGATGACCGTGATCGGTCGAAGGGCATCTATTTCGTCAGCTATGTTGATCCGCAAGACGACAACAAGGTCAAACCGAAAGGGTTTTTCGCGCGAATCTTCGGTAGTGGGGATCCAAAACCCGGCAAGCAGGATCAATATCGCATCTTAGTAAGTGACGCGGGCGAAACCACCGCAGTGCGTGTACAGGATAAAACCGGCAATCCGGAAAAAACCGCGGTCGGCGGCAAGATTCTCGATCTGCTCTACGACCAACTGAAATAATCCATGTTGCGCTTTGCCTCGCTCGGGAGCGGCAGCGAGGGGAACGCGCTGATTGTCGAAGCCGGCGAGACTCGGCTGATGCTCGATTGCGGATTTGGGCTAGCCGAAACAGAGTTGCGCCTGGGTCGGCTCGGTCTGGGTCCCGCCGATATTTCCGCGATAATCGTCACCCACGAACACGGCGATCATATTCGCGGCGTCGCCAAATTTTCGCGCAAATATCGTGTACCCGTTTGGCTTACCTACGGCACATTCGCCAGCCAAGCCGAGGATTTTTTTCCACACGACCTAATACGCGAAATCGACAGCCACACACCCTTCGCCATCAACGATGTCGAGGTGTTCCCCTTTCCTGTTCCCCACGATGCCCGCGAACCGGCGCAATTTGTGTTCGGCGACGGCACGTTGCGCCTAGGGGTTTTGACCGACGTCGGCTGCACCACGCCGCACATAGAAAGTATGTTGTCGGGACTTAATGCTCTGATGTTGGAGTGTAACCACGACGCCGCGCTGTTACAGAAAAGCGCCTACCCGCCGTCGCTAAAGGAACGCATCGGCGGCCGTTTCGGTCATTTAAGTAACGCCGCTTCGGCTGCCTTACTTTCTCGGCTTGATCGCGGTGTGCTGCAGCACTGCGTTGCGGCCCATCTCAGTCGCCAAAACAATTCGCCAGATCATGCCCGCGCGGCGCTGGCGCCGATTCTGGGATGCGCGCCAGACTGGATTGGCATTGCCGACCAAGACGATGGATTAAATTGGCGTAGTCTTGTATAAGACATAAGATAAAAGTTACTTGACAACACTGATATGATCTAAGTTAAGACTCGCCTTGGCCCAACGGAGCCAAACTTCAATCTGCCCTCACAAAGGGCATTCCAAGCGTCTCCACAAGAGCGGCTCAGAACAACCAAATACAGATTACGATAAATTAACTTGCCCTTCGAAGGGCAGAGGAGTGTTCATGTTTACGAAATTCAAAGTCAGCGCGCTTGCCATGTTCGCCGCAATCGGCTTGGCCGTACAGCCAAGCCTGGCGAATGACGAATTGCTCAAAATGTCGCAGGATCCCAATCAATGGGCGATGAACGGTCGCGGTTACGACAACCAACGATTCAGCCCGTTAAATCAAATCAATGCCGGCAACGTCAAAAACCTCAAAATGGCCTACGTGCTGTCGTTAGGCACCACCCGTTCGCAGGAATCCACCCCCATCATCATCGGCGATACGCTCTACGTCTCCAGCGCGTGGGGCCCGAAATTCGTCTACGCCGCCGATGCCAAAACCGGCAAAGTCAAATGGCGCTACGAGCCGGAACTGCCGGACGACTTGATACCCTACGCTTGCTGCGACGTGAACAGCCGCGGCGTCACCTACGCGAACGGCATGATTTTCGTCGGTCGTCTGGATGGGCACTTAGTTGTGCTTGACGCCAAGACCGGTGAGGAAAAGTGGAACACCAAAGTAGTCGATTACACCCAAGGTTCCGTCATCACTTCGCCGCCGCTCGCCATCAAAAACATCGTCGTCACCGGTTTTGGCGGTGGTGAATATGGCGCACGCGGCGCGTTGATCGCTTACGACCAAAAGACCGGTAAGCAAGTGTGGAAGTTTGATACGGTGCCGGCGCCCAGCGAACCGGGTGGCGATACTTGGAAAGGCGATGCCTACAAATTCGGCGGCGGCCTCGCTTGGAACGTCGGCTCCTATGATCCGAAGACCAACACCGTGTTCTGGGGTACCTCGAATCCCGGCCCATGGAACACCTCCGTGCGTGGCCCCGGTTCCAGTGATTACGGCCGCTTTACCAACCTCTACACCACCAGCACCATCGCGCTTGACGGCGACACGGGCAAGCTCAAATTCTATTTGCAGCATACGCCACACGATGCGTGGGACTATGACGGCGTAAACGAAATCGTATTGGCGGATCTGAACATCGGCGGCCAAGTTACGCCGGCGATGATGAAAGCCGACCGCAATGGTTTCTTCTACGTGGCGAACCGTGAAAGTGGCAAGCTGATTTCCGCAGAGAAATTCATCTACGCCAACTGGGCTGACAAAATTGATTTGGCGACCACTCGCCCGGTCGAAGTCGTCAAAATGCGCCCGACCGCAACCAACAAAGCCGAAGGCGTATGCCCGAACCTGGTTGGCGGCAAGAACTGGCAGCCGATGTCCTTCAATCCGCAAACCGGCCTGGTGTACATGAACACCAACAACATTTGTATGTCGATGAAAGACATCGATGTTGAGTACAAGCGCGGGCAGTTTTACTTGGGTAAAGACTTCGCATTCATGCCCTCGCCCCAAGGCACACCCGGCGCGCTGGTCGCTTGGGATCCGGTCGCTCAGAAAAAAGTTTGGAGCATCGATCACAAGATGCCGCTAAATGGCGGCACGCTGTCCACCGGCGGTGACTTGGTGTTCTACGGCGACATGGAAGGTCAGTTCAACGCAGTCGATGCCAAGTCGGGCAAAAAACTGTGGTCGTTCAATGTGTCCTCCGGTGTGGGCCCCGGCGCCGCGTCGTTCATGATTGATGGCAAGCAATACATCGCCGCCGTCGTCGGCCGCACGGTCACCATCCCCGCCTTTATCGGCACAGCGGGTAAGGACATCATCAATGCCACGCCCGAAGGCGGCATGATGTTTGTGTTCTCGCTGTAATAGTTGTTCCGCCATGCCGCCCAAGCGACGTGGCGATTGACGCATGAGATTCCGAGGCGACGTCCGCCTCGGAGTCGTTTTACCGGATCACACTGATTATGAAATCGCCAAGAATTCTACTGTCGATGGCGTTGTTGGCGGCATCGATATTTACAGCGACGACGGGCGTTGCTGCGGACGACGAAACAGTCGCCAAATTGCGCGTCTGTGCCGACCCCGATAGCTTGCCGTTTTCCAAGAATCAAAGCGGTCAGCGCGGCATCTATCTCGAATACGCCGATCTGATCGGCCAAACGTTACAGCGACCGGTTGAACACGTTTGGGTCGTCACCATTTACGGCGAACGCGCAATTCGCAGTTCGTTGTTATCGGATCGTTGCGACATCATGTTGGGCTTGCCGCAAGACGAGGACATGGGCCCGAAGCTAATCCTCTCCAAACCATTCATGAAAATCGGTTACGCGCTCGCCGCCCCGAAAGGCTCGACCCTAAGCAACATTGCCGCGATGCAAGGCAAAAAAATTGGAGTTGAATTCGGCTCACCCGCACAGAGTTTGTTAGCGGTGACCGACGGCATCGAAGCGGTGACCTATCGCAAAGCGCCCGATGTATTGAACGGCCTGGTCAGCGGCGAAATCGACGCCGGATTTGTCTGGGGCCCATCAGCCGGCTACTTCAACAAAGAAAAACTCAATAGCAACTACACCATCACGCCAGTCGAACAACGTTGGCAGTTTGGTTCCAGCATCGGTCTGCAAAAAAAGGACGCCGCGTTGCGCGATCAACTCAACAGCGTGATCGATACGCTGGCGCCGACATTTATCGCGTTGATGGATAAATATGGCTTCCCGAGCGGGGCGCCGATGATGCTCGCGCAGGCAAATAGCGCGCAGATGAGGCACGCGCAAGCCGCGTTGCCCGATGTGCCTGTCGAAACACTCGCCGCGCCCAGCGTTAAAAATTCGACCGAGGCAAAACCCGCAGTCGATCACGCCAAAGGCAATAGCATGTTCAACAACTATTGCGCCCATTGCCACGGCCCCGATGCGGTGACTGGCGAGAAGCGGCAAAATCTGCGCAACTTGTCGAAAAAATATGGTGAGCGCATGAATGAAATTTTCACTACAACGTTAGCGACCGGACGCTTAAGCAAAGGCATGCCGAAATGGGTAGGCGTGATCAGCGACGACGAAATCGCCACGATCAAAGCCTACATCGACACCGTACAAGAAAGATAACCGCCAAGCAGTTGGTAGTTGACGAGGCCCGACTTGCGCGGGCTTTTTTCGATCGGGCTGGGAGGAAGCACCGGTGCAGCTTCTGGCGTGCATGCCGTTGTGAGCAAGTGTGGATCAGGCGCAATTAAAACCTGAGAGCCCTATCCAGGTGCGAGACAAACATCGACGACGGCTTACCGCGAATTTGAGACGGTGATGAACTCGGGATCTCTAGCCAGGCGCCTGACGTTCACGGTTAATCATGAGAGGAAGGAATGGCGCCCAGCGCTGCTGTACAGGCAATCTGCGCGGCGGGTCCGCCAAATGTTCCGCGATCGGATTGGCCGGCATGGGCCGGGCATCCCAACGTCGCCGCATTGGGACACAGCTCAATGTGATCCGCTGCGACTACGCCAAACCCAAGAAATTCAGGCGCGCTGGTGTGAAGCGAAACCGTCAGTAGCTTGGCATCATTGGACATACACGCCGCCCCTGCGGACGTACCGACAACGGTGGCTGCAGTGCGCATAATGCCGGACCACGATTTACAGGCGCCGTTCGGCGGCGTGACGAAACCCTTACCGATAAACGTGGTGCCGCCCGCGCCGAACCCGCCGTTCACCGCGATGCAGAAATCTTGCGCGATGGGGCTCTCATCCCACACCCAACGCACGCCGTCGGCCACGACGAGGCTTGCGGCCACCACCCCGGTATCCGATAGTCGAACTTCGCCGATCCGCCCAACGGTCAGGGGGACACAGCCAAGCCGACGCCACGCGCCGCCATTAATCTGTTGGTTGGCAATAAAGGTGCTACGTAACACGGCGCCGTCGAACACCTGGTAACGTGCCGCCGTGGTGCGGTTTGTTCCGCCGGTCCAACGCGCTTGGATGCACCAGGTTCCCGTCGCGGTGATCGCCCGGGGTGAAAAAAACCGTGCGGTGTCAGCACTACCGGCACCTTGGGCGGTGGCGTAATCGTCGCCATAAAAACCGAGGACTGTTTTTACTTGTGTCCAGGTTCCGGTTAACGTGGCCGCGTTGTCATCGGTATCCAGGACGACTTCACAATGGGCCCAACCACTGAACCCGGTTAACATCATAATTACCAGTGCATTACGCCAATTCATAGCGATTCCTCCAATTTGATAGTGCGGTTCAGGGTTCATGCCGTCCTAAGTTGACGCATAGGTAGTGACTCCCGGTACGATACCGCGCGCGCGTGCGCCTACCAATACCTCTGATGGCCTAGGTCGAAAGTGGTAGCTGCACTAACGCACCAGAGGCGCTGTTGAGAAATCCTAATCTGAGGCAGACCCTGATTCGCAATGACGCTTCAACCCGGATTGAAGCATGCCGCCACGAAGCAACGCTAGTGCGGCTCCTGGCACATATGCCACCAAGATCAAGGCTGGGCCCGGCTCGTGGCGCGGTTGCTGAGAAATATTGCCGCATCCAGCGTTCAAGCCACCGATGAGGTCGGACGCCACTGCACTTTAAATGTCAAACTTTCTCCGTGACGCAGCACTTTTAGTCCGGGCTGTCCCGGTAAATGAAACGCGTTGATCGGGTGAGAAACGGGCTCGAAGCAGAACGTTGCGCCCTGCGGTGGGCGATAGAAATGGCAATGGCTTTGCGTTGACCCGGCAACGTTGATGTCGAGTTTCAATCGATGTTCTGGCCACGCGATGGATGCGGCCCCGGACCAACCGGTGTAGGCATTGTCGATCAGTGTGCCGTTTACCGCGACGGATTCGCGTAGATCCCAGGTCGGTGGAAATTCTTCGGTATGCGCGATCGGCAGCGGGTCGGCGGCCGTCTTCCAAACGCCTTGCACGACCGCGCGCAAACGCGCGCACGCGGTGCGAACAAACCAGGGATGGATTCCAATTCCGTAAGGCAAGGGCTCGTGGCCCATGTGCAGGAGGTTCACGGTTTGCTCCATGCCCCACGCTTTGAGCGTGAAGGTCTGCGTAGCTTGATATTCGTGTGGATTACCGTTGAAACGATGTGACGCGAGCGTCATCACCACGGTGTCGTCGCGTGGTTGCGTCAGCGCCCACGGTTGAAGCCAGCCATCGCCGTGGATGGGGTAAGGCTCATTTTCGCGGTTGGGTGCGATCGGATAAAAATGTCCAGCGTGGGTGAAGCCGCCGCCGCTGATGCGATTACACCAAGGCGCCATGGCGAAGGCGGCAAGTGTGTAGCGGTCGACGCTCACGCCATCCCATGGCCGAAACAAATCCAGTCGCTCTTCGGCCCGATCGAGTTGCCAGGCCGCTACGCCGCCACCCAACGTTGGCACGAGACCTAAATGTTGGCCGGCGCGACGCAGCCAGATGACGGGATGATCGGCGGACGACATCAACCGCCGAAGCAGGCGGCGGCCATGCCGGGGCTGTCGATTTCGACGGCGAACAATGCGCCGGCGAGGGGTTCTTGCGCGCGTTGTTGCGCGGTCAATTCCGTCGACGCGCTGGTGATGAGCAAGGTGCGAAGATGGGCGCCCCCAAAAGCGCAACGGGTGGTGTGGCGTGTGGGTAAGGTGATGCGTGCGAGTTGGCGTGCGCTGTCGGGATCGCGGCAGGCTACGCAGGCCGCGTCCCAATGAGCGATCCAAATGCGGCCCGCTGCGGGCCAAACACAGCGCGGGGTATTGACGGGAATCGGTATGGCGCTTGACATGCCCTATCCTAGCAAAGCAAAGTGACAATAGGAACTCTTACTCGAATTGTCATTCCGCGGTCGCTAGGCTGAAGAATCTGTTCTCGTGTGCACGGGAAAGCAGATTCTTCGCTTCGCTCAGAATCACAATTAGTAGCGGTGACCTTCACTTCAATTTCACAATCCTCCAAGGAGATCGATGTGCCAGTAACCTCGCCAATGCTCGCCACTTACCCCAGCCTGCGCGGACGGCGCGTATTCATCACCGGCGGCGGCAGCGGCATCGGCGCCGCCATGGTCGCTGCTTTTGCTGAACAAGGCGCCCAGGTGGCTTTCGTGGATGTGAACGGCGCCGCCAGCCAATCCCTGGCGCAGCAAGTGGCCGCTGCGGGGCATAGCGCGCCGTGGTGGAGGGTGTGCGACGTGCGCGACATCAGCGTTCTGCAAGCGGCGATTACGCAAGCAACCGCCGCA
>JANMJR010000321.1:0-18923 GCA_031371465.1 Pseudomonadota bacterium | reverse complement strand
ACGCCGAGCACGCCGAAAATTAGCGTGAGGCCGGCGGCGACCAGGAACAACAGGCCGCCGATGATCATGCCACTGGTGGATTGTGTCACCAGGCAAGAGAGTGAGGTGAAGCAAGAGATTAGGGCCGTTAGGTCCAAGGTGTTTCCCCTGATATAAAGCGAAAACCCCGGGATTGCGGGGATTTCTGATCACTTAATTTTTTGTGATGTCGCGTGAATTAACGCCAGGCCCTCATGGCCCTAGGCCATGAGGGCGGGCGGAAAATTCAAAAACACGACTAGAGTCGGTTATGCAACACGGTGCGGCTTATGCAAAACCCTTACGTTTTTTCCACGCCGCTTCGAGTTCAAGAATTTTCTTCCAATCGCCAGGCTGTACTTCAGGCACAAACGGATCCTTCGGAATCGTCACACCCCAGCCGATCGCATAGCCCACGGCGGTTTGATCCTCGGCGCGCATGGTGATGGTGCCGTCGGCGCCAAACGGCGAATTGATTTTCATGCCGCGCAACGCATCAGACAATTTCTTGGTATCGGTGCTGTTGGTTTTCTTCATTGCTTCGGTTAGGAACTGTATGCCGACCGCCGCCTCCCAGGACCAATTGGTCGGATACTCTTTATATCTCGCGAAATAGGCGTTGCCCCATTCCATGTTGGCTTTGTTACTAGGGAAGGTGCGCAAATAGCGGTTACCGGAATGGATGCCGGGCGGTAGATTTTTCACTGCCGTCAGGGCAGTGTAGTCGGCCATATTCACGGCAAAAAATTTCGTGTCATTGAACAACGCATAAATGCTCGACTGATCGATGAACGACGTTAAGTCACCGCCCCACAAGGCCGAATACATGGCCTGCGGTTTCGCCTGCAAAATTTTAGTGATGACTTCGGTGTAATCGGGCTGGAACAGCTTCGGCCATGCCTCGGCGACGATTTCCACCTCGGGATTAAAGTACTTCAGAAATTCGACAAAATCCGCCGTGGCATCGCGGCCATAGGCATAGTCCGGTGAGCAGGTCACCCAGCGTTTTAAGCCCTTTGACTTGGAAATCGCCGCGGCATAAGCGCCACCGACGATGGAATCGTGTACGCCTTGGCGACCCGAGCGAAACGCATTGGGAATGCGAATTTTCGGATCAGCGGTAAGCGCCGACGTTTCGGAAAGATTGTGTATGCACAGTACGCCAAGGTCGCGCGCGACTTCTTGCACCGCGAATGCCCCGGCGGAGGATTCGCAGTCGAAAATGATTTCGCAGCCATCGCTGGTGACGAATTCGCGAGCGATGCGCGCCGACTCTTCCGCCTTGCCTTTGGAATCGCGAATCACCATCTCGATTTTGCGGCCACCCAGACCACCGGCGGCGTTGAATTTTTCGACTTCCATCACCACCGCATTGCGCGCCGACGTGCCCAGTTGCGCCACGCGACCCGAAAGAATAGTTCCCATGCCGACTTTGATCGGCTTATCCTGGGCGCGGCTGATCATCGGGAAACCCAATGCCGTGGCGCCGCCGATAGCGGCGGCGGATTGCAATACGCGCCGACGACTTTTATTAATATTTGAAAGTTGTTTCGCCATAGTTTTTCTCCTAAACCCTTTAAGATAATTTGTCGGCGAGTGTTGATCGCCTTTGCCGCATCCTAGCGCGTTCCGTGAATTGCCGAAACGCAGCCGCTATAACGCCTGCCCCATTTATTAGGTCGACCCACTCGCACCGAGGCGTTGATATGGTCGAACCGAGAACAGCGAAACCAGGTTTCCATCTTGGTGGATCTGCCGATGATTTCTTCCGGTTGAACGCGCACGATGTTACCACGAACGCTGCATCGATGAATGCGTTGGCGCAGCTTGGTAAGCGCCGGGTTGGCATGACTAGCCAAGCGCCGCACCCGGCTTTGCTTGCGGCGATGCATGGCTTGGGAACCCGTTGGCCCTATTGGGTGGCCTTGGGCCAAGGCCATGCGCCTCTCGGGCCGCCTTGGTGAAGCAAATTGATTCGCCATCGGAATATGATACGATTGCAAACAAGTAAGACTTTAGTAAACCAAAACCGAAAACCGGACGTTGGGACAAACACGCGAAGGTCTCGCCAGCAGGCGTTTCCCAGCCAATTTTGATTCTGACCCATTAGGAGGTATTACCCATGAAGCTTTGCCGAATTCCGTTTGCCTTGGGGGCGCTCGCGCTATCCCTTTCCGCACTCGCCGCCGATCCGATCAAGATCGCGGTGATCGATCCACTTTCTGGGCCCTTCGCCAACGTCGGCGAAGCGATGGTGCGCCACGTGCAAATGGCCGCCGACAAAATCAACGCCAGTGGCGGTGTGCTGGGCACGAAGTTCGAAATCGTCGCGCTGGATAGCAAAAGCAATCCGCAAGAAGCACAGCTTGCGCTGAAACAGGCCGTCGACCAGGGCATTCGCTATATCAATCAAACCAACGGTTCCAACGTCGCCGCGGCGCTGATCGAAGCGGTAAACAAACACAATGAGCGCAATCCCGATAAAACCGTAATGTTTATGAACACCGGCGCGGTCGATCCCGCACTCACCAACGACAAATGCAGTTTTTGGCATTTCCGTTTCGACGCCGATGCCGACATGAAAATGGCCGCGCTGACCGACGCCATCGCCCAGGTCAAGACCATCAAAAAAGTCTACATCATCAATCAGGACTACGCCTTCGGCCAGGCAGTTTCTAAGGCGGGCCAGGCGATGATGACGAAGAAGCGGCCCGATGTTGAAATCGTCGGCAATGAACTCCATCCACTCGGCAAAGTGAAAGACTTCGCGCCCTACGTCGCAAAAATTAAAGCCTCGGGCGCCGATACGGTCATCACCGGCAACTGGGGCAACGACATGACGCTGCTGATTAAAGCTGCGCGTGACGCCGATTACAAACCGAATTTTTACACCTACTACGCCGGGGGTCTCGGCACGCCGCCCGCCCTGGGTGACGCCGGTATCGGCCATCTGAAGCAAGTCACGCAGTGGCACGCCAACATCGGTGGCGAAAAGGCGGCGAGTGGCCGTCAAGCCTATGAGAAAAAATTTCCGGAAGCGAAAGAAGACCTCTTCTTTACCACCCATCGCATCGCGCTGGAAATGCTGGCCAAAGCGATGGAACAGGCGAAATCCACCGACCCGGCCAAAGTGGGCAAGGCGTTGGAAGGAATGAAAATGGAGGAAGACGCCGGCGAAGTGTCCATGCGCGCGGATAACCATCAGTTGATTCAGCCGATGTTCATTTCGACCTATACCAAGGTTGACGGTAAAGACGTGAAATTCGATGTGGAAAGAACCGGCAACGGCTTCAGAACCGACCGTCGCATCGAAGGTAAAGACACGGTAATGCCGACCACTTGTAAAATGAATAATCGTCCGTCATAGCAAAAATAAAATCGACGTGATACAATTTTAAAAATGTATCACGTCGACTGTCGCCATGCCCTTGTCCGTTAGATTAGATCCAGAACTCGAAGCCCGTATCAATGCACACAGCAAAGAAACAGGGCTCCCGAAGTCGCGCATTATTGCGCGCGGGGTTCGCGAGTACCTGGATACGCACACGGGTCCAACGCTGTATGATCTCGCGTTAGACGTCTTGGGACATTCGGACGCCGGCGCAAAAAAACCAGAGCGCGCCAAGCGCACGCATTCGCAAACCCGTCAGCAAGACTACCGCGCCTATACAAAGAAAAAACATGCCAGTCGAACAGGTTCTCGCGGATAGTGGTTTTTTTATCGGTTTGTTCGATACGGCCGATCATCATCACCAACGTTGTCTGACTTTTCTTCAAGCGTTTCGAGGACGGCTTGTCACGACCTGGCAAGTCATCACCGAATCGCTGGCCCTCCTCGACCTAAAAGATCAGGAAAAGTGTTTGACCTGGCTGCAGCGCGGTATCGCGGCCGGATTACTGCACATTGAATGCACCAATCCCACTGATCTGGGCAAGGCCCTCGAACTCACAAAAAAGTATCGCGACCAGCCGATGGATTTCGCCGATGCATCGATCTATTTGCTCGCCCTTCAAAGCGGCGTCAACAAAGTCGCATCCGTGGACGTGCGCGATTTCGGTGTTTATCGGCTCCCGGCAAAACGCCGCTTCGTCAACGTTTTGCTCTGATCATTTCGCTATGGAATTCCTTCTTACTTCATTATTGAACGGCCTGTCCTACGGCCTGCTGCTCTTCATGTTGTCGAGCGGCCTCACGCTCATCTTCAGCATGATGGGCGTATTGAATTTCGCCCACGCCAGCTTTTACATGCTCGGCGCCTACTTCGCCTATCAAACCAGTCAATGGCTCGGCTTTTGGCCGGCGCTCATCGTTGCGCCGCTCATTGTCGGCGGTGTCGGTGCGTTGATTGAGCGCTTTGGCTTACGCCTGGTGCATAAACACGGCCACGTCGCGGAACTGCTGCTGACCTTCGGCCTTGCCTATTTGATTGAAGAAATCGTTCATCTGATTTGGGGCCGGGCGGCGGTGGACTACAAAATTCCGGAAGCGCTGAATTTCCACGCGTTCAGCATTTACAGCACCAAATATCCTGCCTATCGCGTGTTCATGATGGCCATTTCCGTCGGCATGCTGGTTAGTCTTTATCTGGCGCTAAAGAAAACTCGCGTCGGCCTCATCATTCAAGCCTCGCTCACCCATCCGGAAATGGTCGAAGCCCTCGGCCATAACGTACCGCGGGTGTTCATGTTGGTATTCGGCGCCGGCGCCGCGCTGGCCGGGCTTGCCGGCGTGATCGGCGGCAACGCCTTCGTCACCGAGCCCGCCATGGCCGCGGCGGTCGGCAGCATCGTATTCGTCGTCGTCGTGTTCGGCGGCATGGGGTCGCTGGTCGGCGCGTTTGTGGCCTCGCTGATTATCGGCATGGTGCAAACCTTTTCTGTTGCGCTGGACCATTCTTTCGCCAGTATTCTTGCGCCGCTGGGCATCAATGTCGCAGCGGATTCCGCATTCGCATCGTTAACGATCGCGCAGACCGCGCCGGTGCTGCCGTATTTATTGATGGTATTGATGTTGATCGTGCGGCCAAAAGGTCTCATGGGCACACGGGAGACATGATGGAACGGCAATGGCCCAAGGCCACCCCGTCCCAGAGCGCATCTGGCCCTGGCCCTAGGCCACCCGGTAGGCCAGCGGCTAGCCTCGGGCTACCCCGTCCAGGCATGCTAGGTAGAATGGATCAAAGCGCGCAGCGCTGGATCCACCGCGCCGTCTCGAACAGGCAAGCGTTGATGATCCGCATGGTGGATCCGCTTTGCTTGATCCACCCTGCATCGACGATTGGGTACTACAGATGAATAAGCGCTGGCTGGCCTGGCTCGTCGCGACCGTCGTCGCCATCATTTTACCGCTGGTATTTAAGCAAAGCTTCGCCCTATCGCTGTTTTGCCAAATGGGCATCAACATTATTTTTGCGCTGTCCTACAACATGCTGCTTGGGCAAACGGGACTGCTGTCGTTCGGTCACGCGGTGTATTTCGGCCTTGGTGCATTTTTTAGCATCCATGCACTCAACATGATCAGCGCCGGTACCCTCGGCTTGCCGGTTTCCCTGTTACCGCTAATCGGGGGCCTAACGGGATTGGCTTTTGGTGTGTTGTTCGGCTACGTGTCGACCAAGCGCTCCGGCACACCGTTCTCGATGATCTCCCTGGGTATCGGCGAATTGGTTGCGGCCTGCTCGCTGATGTTCACCGCATTCTTCGGCGGCGAACAAGGCATATCGGGCAATCGCGTGGCGGGCGCGAAGACGCTCGGCATCAGCTTTGGCCCACAAATCGAGGTCTATTATTTGATCGCGATCTGGGCCATCCTGTGCGCCGCGCTGATGTACGCGCTCACCAAAACGCCGCTCGGCCGCATGGCCAATGCCGTGCGCGATAACGCCGAGCGCGCGCAATTCGTAGGCTATAACCCGCAATTCGTGCGCTACTTTATTCTGATTCTCGCCAGCGGATTCGCGGGTGTGGCGGGTGGATTATCGGCAATCAACTACGAAATTGTCACGGTGGAAAACGTTAACACGACCACATCGGGATCGGTGTTGCTGATGACCTTTATCGGCGGCGTCGGCTCGTTTTATGGGCCGATCATCGGCGCGATCCTCGTTACTTTCTTGCAAGTGGCGTTATCGGGTTACACCAAGGCCTGGTTGCTTTATTTCGGATTATTTTTCTTGATTATGGTGATGTATGCGCCGGGCGGCCTCGCCAGCTTGATCGAACTGCATCGCCCGGCTTGGAAAGCATCGCTCACACGCAAACTCGCGCCGAGTTACGCGCTCGCCGCGATCGCCGGATTGATTGCACTCGCCGGCCTCATCGGCCTGGTGGAAATCATCTACAACATCAAGACCGCTGCGGGATCGGGAAGCGAAATGTCGCTGCTCGGCATTAAGTTCGACGCCGCAAACACGATGCCCTGGGTGACTTGTTCGGTGTTGCTCATTGGCGGCCTATTGCTACTGCGCGCCGTTGCGCCACGGGTGCGCTCGAGCTGGGATCACATCACGCTGGCCCTGCGCACGAAGGGGGCTACATGAGCACGGATCTAGCGCTGTCGCTCAACGAGGTACGCAAGAAATTCGGCCAGACCGCGATCATTAACGGCGTGAATCTCGATATTCGAAAAGGCGAACGCCACGCGGTCATCGGCCCCAATGGCGCCGGAAAATCCACGCTATTTAATTTAATCAGCGGGCGCTTTCCGGTCTCCAGCGGCAGCATCAAATTGCACGGCGAAGAAATCACTCAACTGCCGACCTACCACATCAATCGCCGCGGCTTGAGCCGCAGCTTCCAGGTGACGAACATTTTCGCCAAGTTGTCGGTGTATGAAAACATTCGCTGCGCAGTGTTGTGGTCCCAGGGCTATAAATATTCTTTTTGGCATCGCGTCTCGAAACTCAAGGAAGTCCACGCACGCTCGGAAGAAATTCTCGACAGCATCAACCTCGATCATCGTCGAGATACGCTTGCCGGTTTGCTTTCCTACGCGGAGCAGCGCGCCCTGGAAATCGGGGTTACCATCGCCGGTGGCGCCAATGTAATTTTGCTCGACGAACCGACCGCCGGCATGAGCCATTCGGAGACGGATTTGGCCGTCGCGTTGATACGCAAAGTCTCGGAAGGCAAAACCCTGGTGATGGTGGAGCACGACATGGGCGTGGTGTTCAATCTCGCCGATCGTATTTCAGTGCTGGTGTACGGCGAAGTGATCGCTACCGGCAAGCCGGAAGAAATTCGCGCCAACCCGCGCGTGCAGGAAGCCTATTTGGGAACCACCGCGCATGCTTGAAACCCGCGATCTGCACGCTTACTATGGCAAGAGCCACATCTTGCACGGCGTCGATTTGCGCTTGGCCAAAGGGGAAATCGTCAGCCTGCTCGGCCGCAACGGCGTCGGCCGCTCGACCACCATCAAAGCGATCATGGGCCAAGTCGCCGCCACCGGCTCGATCAAATTCAAAGATCAAGAATTGGTCGGCTGCAAAGCCTTTGAAATCGCCCATTTGGGCATCGGCTATGTGCCGGAAAATCGCGATATCTTTCCGACGCTCACGGTTAAACAAAATCTCATCCTCGGCGAGAAAAACGCCAACAAAAAACCACGCTGGAGCATGGAAGATATGTACAACCTCTTCCCGCGCCTGCGCGAACGCGCCGACACGGTGGCGGGCGTGCTGTCCGGCGGCGAACAGCAGATGCTGACGCTATGCCGCACGCTGATGGGCGACCCCGATCTGATCATGGTCGACGAGCCGACGGAAGGTTTGTCGCCGCAAATGGTCGAGCACGTATCGCGTTTGCTGGAAGAAATCAAAAATCGCGGCATCGCCATTTTGCTGGTCGAACAAAAGCTCACCATCGCGCTGAATATTTCGGAGCGCCTTTATGTCATGGGACACGGTAAAATCGTGTTTGAAGGCACGCCGGAACAGTTACGCAATAACCAAGCCATCCGCAAAGAGTGGCTCGAGGTTTAGTGTTTGAGTTAGTTCAGTTGTTAGTTTATAATTGAGTCATGATTAAACTCAACATACACGAAGCAAAAACCCATCTCTCCCGCTACCTCGAACTAGTGGAGAAAGGCGAGAGTATTACGTTGTGTAAGCGCAACGTACCCATCGCCGAGATTCACCCGATAAAAAAAGCGAAAACGGGCAAGCGTCCCATTGGGTTGGGTAAAGGCGAGTTCACCGTCACAGAAAAATTCTTCGAGCCATTACCTGATGATCTGCTCGACCTATTTAATGGCGGCGGAAAGTGAGTGCCTATTTATTGGACACCTGCACTTTCCTGTGGCTAGTGGAAGATTCGCCGAAACTTCCCAAATCCGTCCGCGCGCTTTTCTCGGCCCCCGATAACGCAATCTATTTAAGCGTCGTCTCTTTTTGGGAAATCCTGGTGAAAACCGCGACTGGTGCGCTGTTACTGCCGGAGCCTGCACATGGCTATGTCATGCGCCAACGCACTGCCCATCGAATTGACAGCCTTCCCCTGAATGAAGACGCACTGGTCAATCTGCCCCGGTTACCCAACGTCCACAAAGATCCGTTCGACCGCATGCTGATCTGTCAAGCGCTCGCCGCCGGCTTTACGATACTGACGCCGGACAAGGAAATCTCCTCGTATCCGGTAAAAGTCGCCTGGTAATCTGACCTCGATAATATTCTGAAAGTAAAAATATGGCTCTCGCCCAGTACACCAAACAAAACGCCATCGGCGTCATCACCCTCAACAACCCGCCGTTGAACGCGCTGACGCAAACTCGTGGTTTGCTGAAGGAAATCAAAGATCATCTGGTCACCGGCCAAGCGGACAGCGAGGTTAAAGCGTTTGTGCTGATCGGCGCGAATCGCAATTTCAGCGCTGGCGCAGATATTTCCGAATTCGGCAAACCCAACGATCCGAGCAAGGCCGATTTGCGCCAATTAACCGAATACATGGATACGGTGAACAAGCCATTAGTCGCGGCTATTCACGGCCCCACCATGGGCGGTGGTTTAGAATTGGCGATGGCGTGCCACTATCGCGTCGCCGCGCCGGACGCGCAATTGGCGCTGCCGGAAGTCAAGCTGGGCTTGCTTCCCGGCGCCGGTGGCACGCAGCGTCTGCCGCGCTTGATCGGCGCGGAACAAAGCTTGCGCATGATCACCACCGGCGAACCGATCAAAGCGGAAAAAGCTGCGAAGCTAGGTTTGGTGGATGAATTAGTGCAGGGCGATCTGCTACAAGCCGGCGTTGCCTACGCCGAAAAAGTCGTGGCGGAAAATAAACCCTTGCGTCGCGTGCGCGATATGACCGTCAACGTCCCCGGCGGGCCCGACGTGTTCTTCCCCACCGCTCGCGCGGAAGTCGCGAAGGCGTCACGCGGTTTTCCCGCACCAATGAAATGCTTCGAGTGCGTCGAAGACGCGGCGCGCGTGCCCTACGACCAAGGTTATATCAACGAACGCACGCGCTTCATGGAATTGATGAAGACGACCGAATCAAAAGCGCAACGTCATGCCTTCTTTGCCGAGCGTGAAGCGAATAAGATTCCCGATGTGCCGGATACCACGCCGCTGATCCCGATCAAATCCGCCGCGGTCATCGGCGCGGGCACCATGGGCGGCGGCATTACCATGAATTTCGCCAATGCCGGCATCCAGGTAAAAATGCTGGAGATGAAACAAGAGGCCCTGGATCGCGGCTTGGCGACCATCAAGAAAAACTACGCCAATACCGTCGCGAAAGGGCGTTTGTCGCAAGACGATATGGACAAGCGCATGACGCTGATTTCCACGACCATGTCCTATGACGATTTGAAAGACGTCGACATGGTAATCGAAGCGGTGTTCGAACAAATGGACGTGAAGAAGAAAGTCTTCACCGAACTCGACCGCGTGATCAAGCCCGGCGCGATTCTGGCGAGTAACACTTCGACCCTCGATGTCGACGCGATCGCAGCCGTAACAAAACGACCGGAAAGCGTGATCGGCACGCACTTCTTTTCGCCCGCCAACGTTATGCGTTTGCTGGAAATCGTGCGCGGTAAAAAGACCTCGAATTCGGTTCTCGCCACGACCATGAAACTGGCTAAACAAATGCGCAAAGTCGGTGTCGTATCCGGGGTGTGCGACGGCTTCATCGGTAACCGCATGGTGGAAGAATACATCCGCCAGGCGACGTTCTTATTGGAAGAAGGCGCGTCGCCGCAGCAAGTCGACGGCGCACTACAAAAGTGGGGCATGGCGATGGGCCCGTTCGCGATGAGCGATCTCGCGGGCCTGGACATCGGTTGGGCAATCCGCAAACGCAAGAAAGCGGAAACCGGCGAACAATTTTCGGCGATCGGTGATCGCATTTGCGAATTGGGCCGCTTTGGCCAAAAAACTGGCTCGGGTTTTTACCTCTACGAAGCAGGTAACCGCAAGCCGGTTCCCGATCCGATCATCGATAAGCTCATCATCGACTACTCCAAAGAGCACAACATCCCACGCCGTGAAATCAGTGATGAGGAAATCATCGAGCGCTGCATTTATGGACTGGTCAATGTCGGTGCGCAAATTCTAGACGAGGGCATCGCATTGCGCGCGAGTGACATCGACATGGTTTATCTTACGGGTTACGGCTTCCCGCTGTATCGCGGCGGGCCGATGTTTTATGCCGACACGGTTGGACTGAAGAAAGTGGTTGAAACCATGGAGCGATTTGAAAAAGGCCGCAATGGGCATTTTTGGAAAGTTGCGCCGCTGTTGAAAAAATTGGCTGACGAAGGAAAAACTTTTAATCGCTAACGGTTGCATTTACGTCCCTCCCTCCTTCGGCGCTGCTCAGGACAGGCTTGAAGGGGAAGGAATTTATGGAGAATCACCATGGGATCACACGACGAGCAAGGCCTGCGTGCCACTTTCACGACGATGGAGAAAAGCACGGAAGCGGAATGGAAATTGATCGCCGCCGAATATGTACCTTATGCAAAAGCGCTCCCCGATCGAATCTTGAGTCATCTTAAGCTCTTGTCCGGCGACTACGGCGGCTTCGCGGTGGATCGCATGACCCATTCGCTGCAAACCGCGACGAACGCCCATCGTGGCGGCGAAGACGACGAGTATGTCGTTTGCGCGCTGTTGCACGATATCGGCGATACCCTCGGCAGCTTCAATCATGCCGATGTTGCCGCTTCGATTCTGAAGCCGTTCGTTTCCGAAGAGAATTTTTGGATGGTGGAGAAGCATGGGATTTTTCAAGGCTATTTTTTCTTCCATTACTTAGGCCTGGATCGGAACATGCGCGAGCAATTTCGTGGCCATCCCGGTTTTGAGCGCACGGTGAAATTTTGCGACAAATATGATGGCCCGGCGTTCGATCCGAAAGGCGAAACCTTGCCACTAGAATTCTTCGAGCCGATGGTTCATCGTGTGTTTGCGACGCCGAAAAATACGATCTATAGGTCGCCAACCGAAGCTTAGTAGTGGTAAAAATATTACGCTTGTGAAGTTGCCCTAGACAGGCATAACATATATTCAGGGACCATATAAACCGCATGGACAAACCCTGCCACGATAACGAGGAGGACTAGAAATGACTGACGCAGTGATTGTATCAACCGCTCGCACACCCATCGGCAAAGCCTATCGCGGCGCCTTCAACATGACCCACGGCGCCAAACTGGGGGGCCATGTCATCAAACATGCCGTCGAGCGTGCCGGTGTCGAGCCGCAAGAAATCGAAGATGTCATCATCGGTTGCGCCAATCCGGAAGGCGCCACCGGCTACAATATCGCGCGCCAAGCGGCGATTCGCGCGGGCCTGCCGGTGACCACTTCGGCTGTCACCGTCAACCGCTTCTGTAGCTCGGGCCTGCAAGCCATCGCCATGGCGGCCCATCGCGTGATCGTCGACCGTGTGCCGATCATGGTCGCAGGCGGGCTGGAATCGGTCAGTATGGTGCAGAATGACCATCAGAACAATTGGCATGCCCACGAGGAGTGGATCAAGCGCCACAAGCCGCAACTGTATTACTCGATGATCGAGACGGCGGAAGTCGTTTCGGAGCGCTATAAGATTTCGCGCGAGCGCCAAGACGAATATGGCCTGCAAAGCCAGCAGCGCACCGCAGCGGCGCAAGGGGCGGGCCGCTTTAAGGATGAAATCGTGCCGCTGCACACCTACAAACAACTGATTGACAAAGCAACCGGCCAATCCACCATGGTCGAAATCACTTTGGAAAAAGACGAAGGTAATCGGCCCGAAACCACGCTTGAAGGCTTAACTAACCTCAAGCCGGTGATTGGCGAGAGTGGCCACATCACGGCCGGCAATGCCAGCCAATTATCCGACGGCGCGTCGGCTTGTGTGGTAATGAACAGCACGCTCGCCGAAAAACGCGGTATCAAGCCGCTCGGCATTTTCCGCGGCTTTGAAGTCGCCGGCTGCGAGCCGGACGAAATGGGCATCGGCCCGATCTTCGCCGTGCCGCGTTTGCTCGAGCGCTTTGATCTGAAGATGGATGACATCGGCCTGTGGGAATTAAACGAAGCCTTCGCGGTGCAAGTAATTTATTGCCGCGATCATCTGGGCATCCCGAATGACCGGCTCAACGTTGATGGCGGCTCGGTCGCCATCGGCCATCCCTACGGCATGAGCGGCGCGCGCATGACCGGCCACGCGCTGATCGAAGGCCGCCGGCGCGGTGTAAAGTTTGTCGTCGTGACTATGTGTGTGGGTGGCGGCATGGGCGCGGCGGGATTGTTTGAAGTCGTGCATTAATTTTTACTGCTTGCCTGGAAAGGCGCCCCCCGTTTGACTTCTAGGCATGCGTGCCTGGAGAAGCAAGCGGGGAGCGCGTCCTGGCAGACCCGGCTTTAGTAAGGGAAACTTTTATTGTCATTGCGAGGAGCGCTATCGCGACGAAGCAATCTCGAATTTGGCGCGCTGAAATGCGCGATTGCGTCGTCACTTCGTTCCTCGCAATGACAAACTCGACATTGCGGTAATTTCTTACCGCCCATATCAACCAAGTCGTGAACCCCATGAACCGCTCATTCCGTTTTGCGATTTCATTGCTTCTACTGGCGCCAAATCTCGCGCTGGCGCAAGACCAACCGGTCCCCATCGAACAAGAGCCACGCCACAAACTTGTTGAAGAAAATGACCTGATTCGAATTTTTGATACGCGCATTCCCGTGAGCGACGTATCGCTATTCCATACCCATAGGTTCGATAGCGCATTCGTTTGCATAGAAGGCGCCGAAACCCAATCGGAAGAATTAGGCAATCCGATCCAAAAACGCCCGCCCTTTAAAGCAGGCGATGTCTGGTATCGGCCCCATTCGACGACACCGCTAACCCACCGCGTGAGCAATCTCGGCAAGACTAATTTCCGGGTGTTGGATATTGAGTTGAAGCAAGCTTTGGTTGAATCTGAAGTCGCGATGACCAAGCTGCCAAAAGAGTTTGTTCTCGTCCTCGAAAATGATCGCGTGCGCATGACCCGTCTAACGCTTAAACCCGGCGCGAAAACGCCGGCGCACACCTTGACCCGCCACGCCCTATTCGTCATCGTGCAAGCGAGCAAAGCGGTGTTCGATCTGCCGCGCCAGCGGCGGCTGACGGACTACGATCCCGGCGATTATTTTTTGGCGCCGGCAAATTTGGAACGCTTCATCGGCAACTTCGGCGACAATGTTTTCGAAGCCGTGCAAATAGAAATCAAGTAACCTACTTTTTTAGGATTAACCAACATGAGCATCAAAAAACTATTCGACCTCTCCGGAAAAATCGCGCTCGTGACGGGCGGCTCGCGCGGGCTGGGCTTGCAAATGGCAGAAGGGCTAGGCGAAATGGGCGCGAAAGTCGCGATCACCGCGCGCAAGAAAAACGAACTCGACGAAGCCGTTACGCATCTTTCCGCCATGGGTATCGAAGCCTATCCGCTGGTGACGGATCTGCAAGATCCGAGCGTCGCCGAGCCCACCGTGCTTGATGTCATCAAGCGTTGGGGCAGGATCGATATTCTTGTCAACAACGCCGGCACCACCTGGGGTGCGCCGGCGGAAGATCACCCGCTCGATGCGTGGAACAAGGTGATGAACCTCAATCTCACCTCAGTGTTTTTGATTTCGCAAGCGGTCGGCAAACACAGCATGATCCCGAATAAATATGGCCGCATCATCAACATCGCGTCGATCGCCGGCATGAAAGGTTCCATGCCCGATACCTTGCGCACCATCGCCTACAACGCCAGCAAGGGCGGCTTGGTGAATATGACGCGCGCGCTCGCCGCCGAATGGGGCCAGCACAACATCACCGTCAACGCCATCTGCCCCGGATTTTTCCCCTCGAAAATGACTAAAGGTATCTTCGAAATTTTGGGGCAAGAAGGATTGACCAAAGGCGTGCCGCTCGGCCGCGTCGGTGGGCCGGAAGACTTAAAGGGCGCCTGCGTGTTGTTCGCATCCGATGCCTCGCAGCAAATTACCGGGCAGTGCCTCGCCGTGGATGGCGGCGTGATGGCGGTATGATTTTCAGAAATTTTCCATCATAGCCCTGGCCTCTTCTACCACGAGAGGTTGGATTGAATCCATCTCTGCTGTTATAATCCGCACCAGCGAAAAAGCGGTTGGTTGCAACAATCGCATCTATTCCCGTCAGCCAGAAAACTGCCTTGGAAAACCGTTGGATTGATTGTTTTCGCGTGCAGTTTCGCAATACTCGTTGTAAAAAATGGCCTGGTAGCTCAGTTGGTAGAGCAGAGGACTGAAAATCCTTGTGTCGGTGGTTCAATTCCGCCCCAGGCCACCAGTAATTTCAACTTAAAAACGGCGATTACCCTGTTGCGCAGTGCATCAATTGGGGTGGTTTTCGTGGCGCAAAGCAGTTAAATCCCGTGACGGCGGTGGCAATGAACTCACACGCACGCTGCCACACGCTGGCCGTTTTCAATTGCGCCGCTGTGTTTCCACTCGTTCAATCGCCCACTGACTTGAGTCAATAAATCTTTCGCAAACCCCGCCTTGGCGTGATCGCCAATTGGGTTCGGCCGCCATGGTGGGTGATCGCCCATACCCGCGAGCAGCAGTGGGCGTGCGGTGATGGCTTCCAGTCTGGCTTTGGGGGGTGCGCCAGGCGCACGATACACTCCAGGGGCTGGCCTACGAGGTGGCCTAGGGCCAGGCCACCAGTTGTAGACCAAGGCCACCGCTATCGCGCTGAACTGACAGCGTTTCAGATCGTATGTTGTGAACCGAGGCGCGTTTGCATTAGAATTCTCAACCCAATACTTAACTAAAGTTGTGGCAATTGCAGTATCCGGAATACGAGTTTGCGTCCCTCTTCGAGCAGTAGTGCCGAGGATGCCACCGCGATGGCCACACCCCAATCCATCCAGGCGATACCTGTCGTGCCCGAACAGCCGGGATGCCGGCGCCCAATGCACGGCCACCGCTTGCAAAAGCAGTGTGCAAACTAGCGATAGAGTCTTGCTGGCTGCGGGTTGCCGGGGTATTTTGGGTTAGGAGGAGGGCTCACCCAATGGGTGAAGCGAAACGTAAGGTGTTTGCGTGCGCAACTGGCCTGGCGATAAATTCGGTAATCGCGCCAGCAGGCGCATGGATACCGGGTAGCCCTAGGCTAGCCGCTGGCCTAGGGCCATTGCCTCTCAAGGCCTGCCGTGGCAGGAGCCGAGCAGGACGCGGCACTTGGCAATGCCATCTTTCACCACAAATACGTGCCGCGCGTATCTGCGATAATCTACTCTGCGTCACTGAATGAACCGAATTCCTAACGACACAAACCGAGTACCGTAACGTGTACATTCCCGAACATTTCGCGCAGGACGATCATGCGCTCTTAATTGAAGTCATGCGCGCCGAGAATTTCGCCATGCTGATTAGCGCTGGGCCGGATGGCGAGCCGTTTGTCACGCACTTGCCTGTGATTATTCGCAATGGCGATGGCAGTTTGATTATCGAGGGGCATATGGCGCGCGCCAATCCTCATTGGCAATATCTGGAAAAAGCCGCGCGCGCTTTAATCGTTTTTAGCGGCCCTCATGCCTACGTCTCACCTTCGCTGTATGCAAGCAAAGAGAATGTGCCGACGTGGAATTATGTCGCGGTGCATGCCTACGGCCCGATTAAACTCAGGCACGAAATGGGCGACAAGCACGTTGCGCAAGTTCGGCTGATCGGCGTATTGGAGCCGGGATACCAACAACAGTTCGAAGAATTGAATCCAACGTATCGACACGGACGCATGAGTGCGATTGTCGCCTTCGAGATGTCGGTTGAACGCTTGGAAGGAAAATTCAAGTTGAGCCAAAATCGTCCCATGGTCGATCGCCACACCGTCGCAAATGCGTTTACCGACGGTAGTGACCAACAGCGTGCCGTCGCGTCCTGGATGCGTCGCGTGTCGCTGAAAGAATAATTCATGGCGCAAAGTGAGCGCGAAATATTCTTCATGCAAGTCGCGCTGGCGCTCGCCGCGAACGCGGCGGAAAACGGCGAAGTACCCGTGGGCGCGCTCGTCGTGCGTGACGGCGAAATCATCGGTCGTGGGCAAAATTCCGTGATCGCTCGCAACGATCCGACCGGCCACGCCGAGATCATTGCCTTGCGCGATGCGGCGCAGCGTAGCGGCAATTACCGATTGGTCGATTGCGAACTGTACGTTACGCTGGAGCCGTGCGCGATGTGCGCAGGCGCTCTGATGCACGCCCGAATCGCGCGGGTAATTTTCGGTGCATCGGATCCGAAAACCGGCGCGTGCGGCAGCGTCGTAGACTTGTTTGCGCAGCCGCGCCTGAATCATCACGCCGAGGTTACCGGGGGCATTTTGCAAGGCGCTTGCGCGCAGCAATTGAAGGTATTTTTTGCGCTGCGGCGAAAAAATCCAGAAGCTGTTTCGGAGAATGACTGACTTGGAAACATTGCGCACTGCAGAATCGCGCTTCGAGAATTTGCCGGACTATCCGTTTGCGCCGAACTTTATCGACGATCTGCCGAGTTATGCCGGCATCGGAATTCACTTTGTCGACGCGGGTCCGCGCAACGCAAAAAAAACTTTTCTGTGCCTGCACGGCGAACCAACCTGGAGTTACCTCTATCGCAAAATGATTCCGCTGTTCACTGCGGCGGGACATCGCGTGATCGCACCGGATTTCGTCGGTTTCGGCAAGTCCGATAAGCCCGTGGAGGACGCGGTTTATACGTTCGATTTTCATCGCGGGATGTTGCTTGAAATGATTGAGCGGCTGAACTTGACCAACATTACGCTCGTCTGCCAGGACTGGGGTGGGCTGTTGGGATTGACGTTGCCGCTGGATATGCCCGAGCGCTTCGGCGGATTGCTGGCAATGAACACGGCATTCGCGAGCGGGGATATGCCATTGTCGCAAGGCTTTCTCGACTGGCGCACTTGGAGCAACAAGAACCCCGACATGGCGGTGGGCAAATTGATGGCGCGCACCTGCCCGCACCTTACCACCCAAGAGATCGCCGCTTACGATGCGCCGTTTCCCGATGTACGTTACAAGGCCGGTGTGCGGCGTTTTCCGCAACTGGTGCCCGAGTATCCCGATGCGCAGGGCGCGGAAATTTCCCGGTGCGCACGAAATTGGTGGCGCGATTCTTGGCAAGGTAAATCCTTCATGGCCATCGGCATGACGGATCCGGTGCTGGGCCCGCCGGCCATGGCCTATCTCAGAAAACACATTCGCAACTGCCCCGAGCCGCTGCAAATTGCCCAGGCCGGACATTTCGTGCAGGAATGGGGCGCTGACATTGCGCGCGAAGCATTGAAGGTTTTGTAGATGCCAAAAGCGCTCACCATTTGTGTCGTCGCGCCCTCCGGCGTGATAGCCGATGAGGGTCGTTTGGATCGCATGCGAAATTTCTTCGGCGCGCGCAACATGAATGTCGTCGTTCCCGATGCCGTGCGTGCCGTCGATCAACGCTTTGCCGGCAGCGACGCCGTTCGGCTCGCCGCTTTGCACGAGGCGGCGGCGCGCGAGGATGTTGACATCATTATGGCCGCGCGCGGCGGCTATGGCCTAAGCCGCTTGCTCGACAAAATCGATTTCGATCTTCTGGCCACCTCAAAAAAAATAATCGTCGGTCACAGCGACATTACGGCTTTGTCGCTTGCGTTACTGGCGAAAAAATCTTGCATCACATTCGCTGGGCCCCACGCCTTGGGTGATTTCGGTGATCCGTCACCGAGCGAGTTTACGACGAGTCATTTTTTTCGGCTACTCGGTTCGCCTCAGACCGAGATTTCCATCGCCGCCGGCAATCCATATTCTTTCAAAGCGACCGGCACGTTGTGGGGAAGCAATCTGTCGTTAATCGCAGCTCTCGTCGGCACGCCGTATATACCCAGTGTTCCGAACGGAATTTTATTTCTCGAAGACATCAACGAGGCGCCCTATCGTATCGAGCGCATGTTGTATCAATTGTTTCACGCCGGAATTTTGCAGCAGCAACAGGCGATCTTGCTTGGCGATTTCAGTGTCGACAATGGGAACAATACCGGTTATGACTTGCAAAGTGTTGTAAACCACTTTCGCGAGCGTTTGACGGTACCGATTCTCACGGGACTGCCCTTCGGCCACATTCGCGACAAACTCACGCTGCCGATCGGCGCAACCTGCCATTTGACAGTGACGAATAATCAATTCAAGCTCGGTTTATCGCGGTATATGTATCGTCTAATCCATAGAAGTTTGGATTCGACCTGACAAGTTGTGTCGCATCGAACGTCCGATGAACCGCGAGTCACGACCCACTCCGGCCATTCGAGTTTCTCCATAGCCGCCTGTCCAACCAGTGGCAGCTCCACATAGTAGTTAATTGAGAACCTTAGCAGAATCGCCATGTCAGCCAACGCTGATCACATCTCGCATTTATCACTTTGGAATT
>JANMJR010000258.1:0-5734 GCA_031371465.1 Pseudomonadota bacterium | reverse complement strand
TGCGGGGGTTGTCGATGATTGGGACGTGTCCTGAGTTGTTGCGCATCCGGTTGCAAAAAGGGATGCGATGAGAATTGCTAAAGCGAATTTGCCGTTCATTGTTTTCTCCTAAGTTGATTGAAGTCAGCGAGCTTGCGTTGGGGTGGGTGTCCTAGCGTTGAGCTCTAACCTCCACCGTTGAATGCCAGCTCTAGTTAATGCGCGTTAACGTTGCGTTATCACAAAAATCACCTGGCGCGGAGAGGCTCAACGTGTTTCCGTCGGCGCTGATGCTGTAGCTGTACAGGCTGCCAAAGGGCGCGGATTGGGCCGGACTCCAGCTACCCGTTTCTGCATTCGTGTCATATAGGTTCCCGGTGTATCGGAATGTGCCTGCAGTGCTGTCTTGCGAATACGTTCCATACTCGACACCTTGTATAGGCGATGGATTGTTGCCTTGGCCATTCGAATCCAGCACAACGTAACGCCCCGACTTCAAGTAAACGATTGCGAAGGCCTGAGTCGGGTCGGTCGTATTAAAGCCGGATGTCACCCCGCAAGTCGCTAGCGCCCAAGCGCCAAGCAGCAAGTTAGCCGGGTCTTTCGCAACGCGTTCCAGAATAAAATGACGGGACGGATCACTTGCGGCGGTGAGTATTGCTTGCGTGGTGTTCGCGCTCCACTGCAACGCCTCTCCGGTTCCGCTGGTGTCGTAGGGTTTGATTGCAGTTGCATTGCCGCTGGCGTCGAATGACAAGTTTCCGAACTCATAGCCGGTGGTGAATTCTGGACTCGTCGTTCTCAAGCCCAAGCCATTGGAATAATTCCCGGCGCTGTTCACCCATATCGCGGACACCTCTTCGCCAAAGCCAAATTCGGTCACATACACGCCTGCCACTGAAGCAGGACTTGTCACAGCAACGGCATTTGCGGGCTTGGTGCAGTTAAGGCTACAGCCAACAACATCGCTGGTGGGATCGTCCGTCCAGAGCGCCACGAAGCCCACATCACCGGGAACATTGACGTTCGGCTCGCCGCGGATTGCGAAATAGATCTTTTGCTCCCCTCCGACGGTGAACTCGTAGGCGCTGAACCAAAACTTCCGCCCCTGGCCGTCTACGGAAGGCGTGCCATTCAGAAAACTGGTCATCGTCGCGGCGTCGAATACCAAGCCATTGCTGCCGCGCAATTTGCCGCTTCCATCAGCGCGGTACTCCAACGTCCGGGCAGTGGGCGCGCTGTTCTGTTGCTGGGAGCTCAAGTCCTCATTTACGTAGCTGCATTCGTCAATCTCATAGAACGACTTACCCGCCAACTCAGCGGCATTGGTGACCTGTGTGCCTTGCGTATCGGCGGTGGCGGAATTGGTGGCGAAGGCCACGTATCGGGCAAGGGTATCGCCTGGATTGCCCCCGGCCGCCAACGGATCGCACAGCATCAGCACTGCGCCATCGCGGCGATTCACCACTTGATAATTAGTGTTCGAAGCGGTCATGGCAAACGTGGTCGCGTCGGTCACCGAGAGCGCTGTATTACCGTCGGCGCCGAGGGAAAGTGTTCCGCCGCTGGTCGTCCGAGCGCTCATGGCGCCTGCGCCAGATAATGTAGCCTCTTGGCCATTCTTAAAAACCGTGTATGCGGATGGTTTGAGCGTGCTGCTTGTACCGCCGCCGCCCCCGCCGCCACCTCCACCGCTACTTCCTCCGCCTCCTCCGCAACCAGCAAGTCCTAAGACGGACAAAACAGCCATACAAGCAATAGTCTTCATCGAAATTCTCCTTTGATAGATTGTCTTTCAGCAGGAACTCCTGGTTTGGTGTTGTCGAGCCAAAAGTCCGTGGGGAGAATTGTTGCCGCACTCGGAGGTGTGCACAATGATCCTTTCGACTGATCCGAACGATCCACTCGAAACCAGATCTAGACGGAAAGAGCCGCAGTAGAATGGATCGTCCAACGAGGTCAAGCCATGAAAATACTGCTTATCGACGATCGCGCGATGTTCCGGGAGGGGGTTCCACTCCATCTGAAACATTCAGAGCAAGATATTGTGCGATTGAGGCGGTACGTGTGGAAAGGGTTTTTGAAGTGCTGGAACAGCAATCCGATATCAATCTCATCCTGTTGGATTTAGGCTTACTGCATATACCGGGAATGGACGCGATAGCGGAATTGAGGGCGCGTTCTACTCATGCATCAGTCCGACTGTTACAACAACTTTCGGCACTAACGGTCTAGTTGACCTAGGTTTTCTCAGAGTAGGTTTTAATGATTGCATGAACAAATATCGCGCATCAAATTATTGCGGATACCGTTCCTGCTATGATCACGATCGATTGCGCGTCGCTATACTTTCTCGCCGAAGCTTTAATCACGTTTAAGGAACGAAGTCGGAACGCGGCGTTGAGATTTCACACGAAACGACGCGGGTAGGATCATTGAAATTTGAGTTTGCGTATTCGCGTTCTCTTCACCTTCGCCATGCGTCTTGTGGCGAAAGGGTTTATTGACCTTAATCGAATCGCAACGGCGCCTAGCGATTCAATCCCAAAGTTAATGTCGTGACGACATGGTTACTCAATTCTTCAGCAACCTCTCCAAGTGAAGGCTCTGGCGCCGATACTTTTTCAAAGCCACGCTCGCCCGCGCGAAAAGCTCGATCTGGCCTCTTTGCCGGTGGACGTGCGTCGGTAACTCCCGATGCCAGGAGTCTGCCGCTTCCGATCTCTTTCACAAGAATCCTGTAAATCCAACCGCTAGGCGCGGAAAAATCCTCCGACATCAAAATTTCCAGGAGCAGATCTCCCTTCCTTAGCAGCGCATCGGTTTCTACGCGCACGGCATCTAATGACGAAGGCGCCATGTCTCGCTCCCCAACAAGAAATCGCATCGCCGCGCTTCGATCCACCAACTTCGTGCCCATTGCCGTGAGGCTCCGAATGACGGCGTCCTCCAAGGCCCATGCGTTTCGCTCGCGAGGATTTGTGCGCTTGCCTTTATCTTCGGTAGTTTCATTCATCCGCTCGGTCTTAGTCTCGGAGTGCCGGCTTGCCACGCCTGAAATTCGCCCGCCCAAACTGTCTTCTTGGAATTCAGTGGTAGTTTTGCCCGCCTTTTGAACCTGAGTAACCTTTTCTGACTTTTTGATCTCCGTAAGTTGGTCTACGAGCGAACGATTCCAGAATAAAACTACGCGCGGTTTGTTTTTGCTTGCATAGGCGCGACCGAATGCTTCAACAATCTGGCCGCCGTTATCCGGCCGCTCGGCTTTCCGTGGTGATAAAACTTCTGGGGAACCGGGTCGGTACGGCCCTTCTTCGGCCGTAGCGGAAACTGATACCTGCAGTAACGCCACAGCTACGACTGCCGCGGCCGACCTTACGATCATCCCATGCGTGCCACTCGCGCAATTCATGTTTTCGGATTTAGCAGAAACGCTCATTCGATTCTCCTCATTAAACTGTGTCTACTGAGACCCATCGCGAATTTCCACGAGGTAATGGGCTACTTCCAATCTCCCAATAGATGACTCGCTATAGATTGCCGTCGCTCGTGGTTGAACGAACACCGTTTTCCATATGGATGGTTTCTCGGCTGGACGCTGCTTTCCATCCATAAAGGACGTACGTACCCCTAGATTTATCTGCTGATCCGTGCAATTTACGAATCGTGCGCCAACCGCAACGGTATCGGCTGATGTCCTATCCGCGTAGACACTTTGCACTCCAATACGCTTAGTCAGCTTCTCGTCCGTAAATACAACGGCATCCAACGGTATCGGTGACATCGCAACGCCGTATTCTTTCCCGACCAACGCCGGTGTTCCCGGCGGATGGTCGTTGGGAGACCAACTACATTCGACCACTAATCTTGGCCTATCGGTAATGGCGCATCCCGAAATCAACACAACAAATCCATATACTGCTGCCGCGTAAGCGTTCATCATGATTTTGTCTCCTGAGAAGCGAGCTTCTGAATCAACTCTTTGCGGAAGTTGTCGTCTCTTGGCTTATTGGAAACTTCCAGCTTACGATTGTCCTGATCAATCTGGTTTGTCCGGCTCCGCCCCCAAGCCACGGCGCAGCTACCCTGCTTACCCCAATACTGCATGACGGCCTCGCCGCCACCGCCACTTGAAGAAGTAAACTGCGTTTTGGCGAGAATCGAGGTCGCGGGCAGAACCGATTCCTCATACAGGTAAACCGCCTCCGGGAGGCTTACCCATTCGCGCGTATCGGCGGTTGCCACCATGGCATTCGACACGATGCTAATAAGGGCTCCTAGTCCTGCCATCGCCGATCCAGCCGACGCCATGGAGTCGTTTCCACCAAGCGCGCCAAACAATGCGGACTGCATTCCCACTTGCAACATTGCGCCCCCCGCAACTTCTGTACCTTCCTTCATTTGCGCCTTACCGTTCATGATTCCTTGAATCGGCCGCCCACCTCGCGTCAGCGCTTGATATACAACATCTCCAGATTTCACCCAAGTTGCCGCCCCGTTTTTTGTAGATGCTATAGGTTTCGGAATGTCAATGGCGCCCGCTCTGGGAGAGAACGTAAGAACTTCCTTTTGCTTGCCCGCAGTTCCTTTCATGGGACCTTGACCCGTTTCAAATATATACAGCATCGGCTTAACGGCAGACAGCGCGCCAATCGACGAATCCTTTTGAATACCTGACTTTAATAAATCCATTGCCTTGGGTTTATCGCCGTCACAGCTTGAGCTCCACGCCGCCAAGTAATTCATCAGACCGAAGTCGCCTTGGTATTCCTCTTTTTCAGCCACCGTATCTTGATAGTCCGCCGAGAGAAACGAAGCGCGCGCGTTTTGATAATCGCCCGCTCGCGCATATAGAAGACCCCGGTAGTAATAGGCCATGGCGCGTTCGTATGGCTCGCCCTTGAAATCTTTCACTCGCTCTGCCGCAAATACCGACTTCGCCTTTTTTGCATTCGCATCATTAGCGTAGATCTTCTCGATTCGCTGGATGGATTCGTCGAAAGAGAGTTCCGCCACACTAAAATGCTGCGCTTCGAGAGCAGCAATGCCCAACTCGTTGAAATTAAGTACAGCGTTGCGCTCTCCTTCGCGGTAGACCCTTTTCAAAGCCTCACGCTCCGAAGCTGACAAACTGGCCGAAATAGCGTCTAACTCCGCGATAGGCTTGGCCGTATCTCCCGCGACCTGCATGCCGGCGCACGCAGTCAACATCAGTATTGGCGCCACACAATATAGGTATTTGCGTGATGCGCTCGACAAAACCGGTTTTTGAATAATCTTGCTCATTTGGTCTCCTTTTCCGTGTGATTACTTCGTTAACTATCACCGATAGACGACATCGTCAGCGGCCGATTTGGCGAATTCGTATTGGTTGCTCCAAACGATTGCGCCAGATTCCATATCCAACATTTCGAACGTGATTTGCATGTATCGTTGTTGCAAACCGGACTGGGCTGCGCGCGAATCCTGCGACGCAATCCTGCCGGATAACGAATAGTCCATTCCTAAAGTTGCTTTAACTAGGCCTGTGGTTCCAACATCCGTCACCCCTTCTCGCTTCAGTTGGCGCTCTTGCTCCACGGCCTTAATGTGCTCGCGAGAAATGAACGTCATCCGGCCGCGAGCGGCTCTGTTTAACCCAACACGCAAGCGATCAACTATTAGGTTCCTATTTATCGCTTGAATAGTTTCATTTTTGAAGTTGCTATCATCGACCAGAATTCGCGGTGCTTTATCGCGACTCACTATCTCGGGC
>JANMJR010000209.1:0-18957 GCA_031371465.1 Pseudomonadota bacterium | reverse complement strand
GAAGCTCAAGGAAGTTCATGAAGTGATGAATACCATTCGCGGCTTCACCGCCGACGATGCGACCGTGATTTTTGGTAGCGTGATCGATCCGGATATGGGCGATAACCTGCGCGTGACCATCGTAGCAACAGGTTTGGGTGGTGTGTTGACGCGTAGCCAAGCCAAGCCGTTTGCCGTGGTCAAGAACGGCACGGATAACTCGGCGATGGAAGTTGACTACGAGGCATTGGCGGCGCCGGCGGTGATGCGTCGCCGTCGCGACAGCACGGTTGAAGCGCTGAAACAATCGGGTGTCGAGCTGCTCGATATTCCGGCATTTTTGCGCAAGCAAGCCGACTGACCGATCATATTTTAGTGACGTTGAGAGCAGTCGGGTGTCCGGCGCACGCACTTGCGCGGTTGTTTGGTGAGCGTGGAATGTGCTATTATTATCAGCTATTTACGCAATCTTCCTGCGTAACAAAGAGAATATGATTAAACAACGTTCGATTAAAACGGTCATCCACGCAACCGGTGTGGGGCTGCATTCCGGTCAAAAAGTTTATATGACTTTGCGACCGGCGCCTGTTAACACCGGTGTCGTGTTCATTCGTAGCGACTTACCTCAACCCAATTCTATTCGGGCCGAGGCGCGCCGCGTCGGCGATACGCGCTTGTCCACTTGCTTGGAACAAGCGGGTGTACGCGTCGCAACCGTCGAACATTTGATGTCGGCCATTTCTGGTTTGGGCATCGATAATTTGTTCGTCGATCTCACGTCAGCGGAAGTCCCGATTATGGATGGCAGCGCGGGGCCTTTCGTTTTTCTGCTGCAAAGCGCGGGTATTGAAGAACAGAAAGCCGCTAAGAAATACATTCGCATCAAAAAGCCGATCCAGGTGGCCGACGGTGATAAGTGGGCGCGCTTCGAGCCTTTTAACGGCTTCAAGCTCACCTATACGATTGCGTTTGATCATCCGGTTTTTGATGCTGATAATTCCAGCGTGACCATCAATTTCGCCGATACATCGTATGCGCAAGAAGTCAGCCGCGCGCGAACCTTTGGCTTCATGCAAGATGTGGAAACACTCCGATCGATGGGGTTGGCGCAAGGCGGTTCGCTCGACAATGCCATCGTGATGGACGAATACCGAGTCTTGAACGAAGATGGTCTGCGCTATAAAGACGAATTCGTGCGCCATAAAATTCTCGACGCCGTGGGCGATCTTTATTTGCTCGGTCACCCGTTGATCGGCGCATTCCACGGTTACAAGGCGGGTCATGCACTACACAATCGTTTACTGCGTGAGTTGATGCAAGAGCAAGCGGCGTGGGAGTTCGCGACGTTCGACTCCTTGGACGCGCTGCCGCAGGGTTTCTTTGGCCTCACTACGCAACCCGTTTAGTTCCTAGCCGCAACGGGGCGACATGGTCTTTTTTCGCCTGATTGTCGTTGTACTACTCGCCGCCCTCGGCATCTGCGTCGGGCTTTATGTTTTCACCCGGGATCGGCGCTTTCTCGGTTATGCAGGCCAAATCATCAAGGTCGGATTAATTGTCGTCTTGGTCGTTCTGGCGTTGTTCGCCATCGAAAGAATAATCTAGAAATCGTTTCATTTCTCGCTTCGGCGTTGCCGTTTCAGTAGCGTCGAGACCTCCTCTTTCAATGCCGACGGTGGCAACTCAGTCGCCAGGCGCTGCAAGCTTTCCAAGGCAACCGGACTCATGCCCCGTTTACGCTTTGGCGACGGGCTGACGCGCTCGTCTGAATCATCAACGAGCACATTCACCTTAACTTCAACGGACTGTTGCAAAAGCTGCGAGATTTTCTGTTCTAAGCTCGGGACGACTTGTTTTAGCTTGGCTGCAGCCGCGCCGTTTTTAGCAACGACAATCAGAATTCCATTTCGAAACGAGCCCACTTGACCCAGCGCGGCGAAGGTCGCCGGAACCGATTCTTGGTAGAGTCGCTGCATATGGCGCAATTCTGAAAGCTGCTGGAGCAACGGCTTTAGCGCGGGCTCTGCCTGGATGAACGTAGTGAATGAGCGTGCGAACATGTGGCCTTCGAGAATCGTCGAGTAACGGACATTAATAATTTTTTTGTTCTTCGAATGCGCCATGATAATCCAGGTACAAAAGCGCCGGAACTACAACATCCACCCGCGCTTGAAGCGGCTGCGCTCGGCTGAACACCAATCCCGATTCTTGTAAGGGAAGCTCTGAATAAGTTCGAGTTCTAAATGAGGCAAGGCGCGAACAAAAAATATCGACGCGGCATAGGTATGATAGGTAAAGCGATATTTTTTGTTCGCAACGCAGTATCATGACGAAATCGGACTTATTCAGAGCTTCCTAAGTTTATAGGTAAATCGTGCGACCCCGACGGTCGTCACTTCGGTCCACCGCAACGCCATTAGTCTTGCTCGGTGGATGCATCGATTGAGGGCGCGCCCAGATCGAGACCACATGCACGGCCGACCCGGCCAGTACCCGCACGGATACGCGGTGGCCTCGGGCCACTGCCCTCCAGGCCATGCAGGCCAGGAGCCAAGAACCGCGCGGGTCGCGGCACACCCCTCAACCGCCTACGGCGGCTTGGCCGTAGTGTTGCGTTTCACCAGTTGTATCGGGAAAACGTCCCGGGTCGCCGGCGCCAGTGGCCCGTTTTTAATTCGGTCGAGCATCCGTCGCGCCGCGGTGCGCGCCATTTCCTGGGCGGGATGCTGGATGGTCGTGAGTCCGATTAATGGCGAGCCAGCGAAAGGTACGTCGTCGAAGCCGATTACCGACAAGCGTGTCGGCACGTCGATGCCCATGCGCTTCGCGGCGTCGAGAACGCCCAACGCGATGGTGTCGTTGCCGGCCAAAATAGCCGTGACCGGTTGCTCTTCCGCTAGCATCTGCACCGTGCACGAATAGCCGGCCTCGGAGGTATAGCTGTCGTACACCACGCGGATGGATTCCGCCGGCAACCCGACGCTGTGCAAATATTGCAGCGCGCCCGCGGCGCGATCGCGGCTGGTTGAGGTATTGGCCGGGCCCATTGCCAGGCCGATTTTGCGGTGACCGAGTTCGTAAAGATGGCGCGCCGCTTCGACCCCGCCGCGGGTATTGTCCGCTTCGACAACGTCGACGTTGGCCGCATCCAGCGATCGCGCCACCAACAGTAACGGCACGCCGAGTTGTTGCAACTCCCGCACCACGACCGTATCCAGCGTGACCGAGCCAAGGATCAATCCATCCAGATAGTTATCGATCAGCGGACGAAACATGGATAGCGCCGTGGTCTCGGTCATGGAATTCATCGGGTCGATGATCAGTGTCACGTGGCAGCCGCTTTCGAGCAAGGCGTCGTGGATATATTCCAGCAGCAGGGTCATGAAGCGATTGTGCAGATCGCTCACCACCAACCCAATCATTCCTGTGCTGGTTTTATGTTTCTTGAGTCTTCGCCGCGGCGGGGCATAACCCATCACGGCAGCGGCCTGTTGCACCGCCGCCCGCGTATCGGCGCTAATGGATTGGCTGCCGGACAGCGCGCGGGAGACCGTGGACGCGGAAAGATTCAAATGCGCTGCTAAATCACTTAAACGGACGCCATTCTTGCCATACACCCGCTCCATCTAGCCTCCGATCTATAGACTGGCTCCCATTGGGCGTGAAAAAATCATTTGACTCACGCCTTGGGTTTGAAGGAAATAAAAATTCATTCACGCAAACTTCATGCAATAAATGCAATAAAGTATTTTATTACATGAATTTACTATTGATTCAAAAATACCGAATTCGCCCATACCACGTTAACAACAGGCATTTTTCGCATTTAACAGGTTTTAGAGGGCGATTTTATTTGAATTTGAAGAAAAAAACTACATGATTTCTGAAAATAACAATGCAATAAATAATTTTTTTATTGCAATATTGTGGGATATTATTTTATTATTGCATTGATTCTGCGTTTGTCTGGGTAGTCAAGTGACTGAGTGATCCGGATTTCGCCGTCGGAAGCACCGCGCCAGCAAGCAAAATAAGGTGCATAAATCGAGCACCGGTAGCGTTTGTTATGCCGTCAACAGAGCCGACCCGGTCGGCGCAACAGGAGGAACTACTATGAAGTTGTTGGGAGCAAAATTTGCCGCCATCTTAGGGATGACCCTGGGACTGGCCGGTACGGTGTCTGCCGCGGGTTTGGATGAAATCCCCGTGGACATTCAAAAGCGCCTGTATTCGAAAGAGGTATTGGATCCGCAACAGCCGATCGGCCCGAGCGCCTATCGCGATTGGAAGCCGAAGAAACGCCCGCCCTGGACCATCGGCTACGCCAGCTCCTATGCCGGTAACACCTGGCGCGCCGCCGTCATGGATCGACTGCAAAACGACATCATTCCGAAGTGGAAAAAGCTCGGTCTGATTAAGGACGTGATTATCACCCAGTCGAATTTGAAGGACGCGACCCAGATCCAGCAAATGCGCCAGTTGATCGAGCAAGGCGCGGACGCGATTATTGTCTGCTGCTCCAACCCGACAGCGCTGAACCAAACCGTCAAGTACGCCTACGATAAAGGCATTCCGGTGATTTCGGCGACGGGTTATCTGACCTCGCCCTATTCACTGAATTCCTCGTCGAACTACCAAGTCGCCGGCCGCGAGATGGGTGATTGGATGGCGAACGAAATCGGCAAGAAGGGCAACGTACTCATCGTTCAAGGCATTCCCGGCACCTCCGCCTCCGATGCCCAGGATCGCGGCATTAAGCAGGCACTGGCCGCGCACCCGAATGTCAAGATTGTCGGCGATGTCGCCGGTATGTGGACCGACCAAGTGGCGCAGGCCGAAGTGCAGAAATGGCTCGCGACGAATCCAGGTCAACTCGATGGCGTCATCGTCCAATCCGCTGCGGAACTCGGCGTATTGCGCGCGTTACAGCAATCCGGTCGCAGAATGGCGCCGATTACCATTGGCGGCGAAAGCGGCGCCCTGTGCTATTGGCGCAAGAATCCCAAATACATCAGCGCCGCGCTACAGAATTGGCCGCCCGGCGATGATTTTGAGCTGGCCTGGAACATCATGATGCGCACGCTCCAAGGCCAGGGGCCGAAGATCCAATCGGTCCTGGTCGATACTGTCAAATTTAGCTATAACGATGTCAAAAAAGCCCTGCCGGAAGACTGCAGCGAAGGTTCCGACAAATGGCAAAACGTCGGTGTCGCGCTTTGGGGTGGGAAGGATTATTTAGATAAATTCTTCTTGCGCCCGGCCGATCCGGAAAAGTTTAAGCCGTAATGCGTGCTGCAAGCCGCGTTGAGTAAATCCTCAATGCGGCTTGCGCAATCGCATTTGCCAATGTCAACATTTCCGCCACTGCCAGCGCGGAATTAAAACGCACGGATTCTGAGTTGGCCCAACTCGCCACTGAACATTCTTCCGCAGCGCCGCCGTTCGCGGCGCGTGGCATTTCCGTCGTCGGTGTGCGCAAGTCGTTTGGCGTCACCAAGGCGCTGGATGGTTGTACGTTCAACGCTTCCATGGGCGAGATTCACGCCATTTTCGGCGGTAACGGCTGTGGCAAGAGCACGCTGGCAAAGGTGATGTCGGGTGTGTTGCCGATCGACGCCGGCCAAGTGTCGATCCTCGGGCGCACGCCGACCTCGCCCCATGAGGCCCGCGCCGCCGGGATCGCCAACGTGTTCCAAGAAGTATTGGTCGCGGACGAATGCTCGGTGCTGGAGAACCTTTTCTTGGGTTCTGACGCGCTGTTTTCGAGATCCACCTCATATGGCAAAAAGTTCGAGGCCGCTGAGTCACTCATGGCGGAGCTGACGGGCCAGGACATCGATCCGCGAACGCCGGTCGGCGCCTTGCCGCTCGGTATAAAACAGTGGATCACCATCGGTCGCGCGCTGTTGTCCGAGCCGAAAGTGTTGATTTTGGACGAGTCGTCGGCGGCGCTTGATTTGAATTCCACCGAACGGCTGTTTGCCAAGATGCGTCAGTTGCGCGACGCCGGTTCCGCGGTGATTATCGTGACGCACCGCATGGCCGAGCTGATTCGCATTTCCGATCGTGCCACCGTGCTTCGAGATGGCCGCGATGTCGGGGTATTACAGAAGGCCGACATTACGGAAAAGAATTTGATGAGGTTGATGACCGGTAAGTCGCAGTCCCATGCGGTACGTGATTTGGGGCCACAGGAAAAACGTTCCGGCAGCGTCGTGCTAAAGACGGACGCATTGCAGATTTGGCCACGCAGCCATGAAATCAATCTGCGTTTGCATCAGGGCGAAATTCTGGGCGTGGCCGGGCTCGACGGTCAGGGCCAGAGCGAGTTCGTGCGTATTCTCGCCGGCGTGGATCGCGCCTTACAATCGCGGCCCATGGTGGCGAATCCAGGCGGTGGTTTCTCCGAGATCAATCACTTGGCGGATGCCGTCGAGCGCGGCGTGGCCTATGTGTCGGGCGATCGAAAGCGCGAAGGTATTTTTGCCAACTTAAGTATTTTCGAGAACCTGCTGTTGCCGATGTACCGGCGTAAGGCGCGCGGTGGATGGCTGGAGATTGTCGACTGGCGCGCGCTAACCGGGGCGTTTGATTGGGAGATAGAAAAACTCTCGGTGCGCATGGGCGAACGTTCCGACAAAATCACCTCACTCTCCGGCGGCAATCAGCAAAAAGTGTTGATCGGTCGCGCCTTTGCCCTCAATCCTAACATCCTCGTTTTGAATGATCCCGCGCGCGGGATCGATGCCGGTGCAAAAAGTGAGTTATACGGACACCTTAAAGATTTTGCCGCGACGGGAAAATCGATCGTCTACATGTCGAGCGAAATCGAGGAGTTCGTCGATTTCTGCACCCGCGTCCTGGTGTTTCGTAACGGCAGTGTGTTTGAAGAATTTGTCGGTAGTGAAATCGAACCGGATCGCATTCTCGCCGCCATGTTTGGCCAGACCCGTGGCGCCTATGTTCCGCCGCATCCAGCGCGCACCGCGAAAGCAAACAGTCGCGCCGCGATCCCAGAAGTTAAGCCCATAAGCGAGCAAATGTTTTCGATGACGTCCCCCGCATTCGACAACGGCGCGCGTATTCCGGCGCGCTATGCGGAGAACAACAAGCTCTCCCCGCCGCTGGCCTGGGAGCACGCGCCCAAGGGAACCAAGAGCTTCGCGCTGTCGATTACCGATCCCGATATTCCTGAGAAGTTTAAATTTCCCAGAGCCTTCGCTCACTGGTTGATCTACAACATTCCGAGTTCGGTGCGCAGTCTGCCCGAGGGCGCAAGTCCGGGTGGCGTATTACCCACTGGCGCGCGGGAGCTTAATAGTGACTTCGTCACTTTCGGCATACCGGGGTTCGGCAAGGGCTATGGTGGCCCGTGGCCGCCCGATGCGCAACATCGTTATGTGTTCACTCTTTATGCCCTCAAGACCGACCACTTGGAACTCGCCGAAAGCGCCAGCTACGGCGAGTTCGTGAGCGCGGTGCTGCCGGTGAGCATCACCACGGCGACGCTGATCGGCGCCTATGGGCCGGCAAAAGATCCTTTACCGAGTGGCGACGACGAGCGAACCCCGCAGCGAGAGCGTTTTCGCAGCGGTTCTGAATCACCAGTGTAACGCTAGAAAAGGAGTGCCATGGCTCGCTATGCATCAATGAATCACCTGGACATCGAGTGGATCGAAAAATGGGCGAGGCGGGTAAACGAAGATCGCGTGCTGAAAGTGATCGGCCGGTTTTTTACCGCCAATTTTGTCATCGGCATCGAAGACAAAGACTACTTGATCGTTGTGCGCGAAGGCCGGGTGCAAGCGGTGTCGGACGGACTGACGACCAACATGATGGGCTGGCAGTTCGCGCTGCGGGCGCCGGCGAGTTCATGGAGCAAGTTCGCCGAGCCCGTGCCGCCACCCATGTACAACGACATCTGGGCCATGGCCCATCCGCTGCACGGCAAATTGCGTATCGAAGGCGATACCAAGGTCTTCTGGCAAAACCTGCGCGCGCTGTTTTGGATGCTAGCAATCATGCGGCAAGTTTAATTTAAGGGGCAGGATAGCGAAATGGCTAAACACGATCCAATCGTCGGGCGCTACGTTTATGTGCGCTATGCCGGCGAAGAATACCGCACCTACTACGAAGAAAACGGCGAAGGCATTCCGCTGGTGTGCTTGCACACGGCGGGGACCGACGGGCGCGAGTGGCGCCATCAGTTGTGCGACTCGGAGATCACGAAAAACTTTCGTGTCATCGCATTCGATTTGCCGCGCCACGGCAAGTCGATTCCGCCACCGGATTTTTACAAAGAGGAAGAGGAATACAAGCTCACCTCCAAGTTTTATTCCGAATTCATTGTGGCGTTTTGCAAAGCGCTTGATCTAAAAAAGCCTGTCATCATGGGCAGTTCCATGGGTGGCAACGTGTGTTTGCCGCTGGCGTTGAATTATGAGAACGAGTTCACCGCATTGATCGCCGTCGAGGCTTGCGATCACTCGCCGGGCTGGTGGATCGACCCGTTGAATAATCCGCACATCCATGGCGGCGAAGTGTGCGCCACGTCGGTATTCGGCTTGATGGCGCCGCAAAGCCCCGATGAGTATCGGTGGGAGACCTGGTGGTTCTATGCCCAAGGCGGCCCAGGCATTTTCAAGGGCGATCTGCACTTTTACAGCGTCGATCACGATTTTCGCGATCTGTGCCGCAAGATTTCGGGCAAAGTGCCAATGTATTTGATGACCGGCGTTTACGACTTTGCGTGCACCCCGGAAATGACCGAGCAAACGGCGGAAAAAATTAAGAATGCGGAGTGCATCATCATGGAGGGAATCGGGCATTTCCCCATGTCAGAGAATCCCGAGGTGTTCAAGGATTACCTCATGCCGGTGCTGAAAAAAATCGTGCAGTTGGATACCGAGCAGCGCGGTTCTTCCGATCGTGACAGCGGGCGCGCCGCAAACAGTCCGCGAACCAGTTGGAGCGGTGGCGCGACTAATCGATTCGACGACCGGCGGGAAGAAACTTACACGGGCCATCGACCGGAGGTCGGGTATATCAAGATCGTCGATTTCGATGCGCAAGATAAAAATCAGCGTGAGCGGCAGAACGACCCGTCACGCCGCGACATCAAGGTCGTGGACTTCGATGGCCCGGACAATAATCGCGTGCGGCGCTAACGCCTAACCAATGGGATGATGATTTAAGAATCGGTTTCGAATGGCGACCCTATCCAATGTCCGGGTGAGCGCACCCGCCTATTCCACCAACACTTATCTGTTAGTGCCGATTCTGTTGCTCTTTGTGCTGCTTATCATCGCAGTATTGAGAAGCCCGTCGTTGGTTTCCGGTGCGGGAATAGGCAGCGCGATCATCGTCACGGCGCCGCTCATATTGGCTACTTACGCGCTGATGGCGGTGGCCATCGCCGGACGTGGAACGGTTGATCTCTCAGTGGGGCCGTTGCTTGGATTCATCAATGTCACGCTGGTGCAGTTGTTCGGCGCCGATGTGGTTTCCTCGCCACTTGGATTCTTTGCTTACGCCATTGCCGTCGGTGTGGCCTATCACCTGATCATGGCCTTGATCATTATTTTTGTGCGAGTGCAGCCGATCATCGTAGCCCTGAGCGGTTACCTGGCGCTGTCGGGCATCAACCTGGTGATCATGTCTCGCCCTGGGGGCACCGCGCCGGAGTGGATGATGTCTTGGGGCGCCGGAACCTCGATCTACTCCCCCGTACTGATCATTTTGATACTGGCAACGGCCGCATGGTTAGTGTTTACGCGTTCAGCTTTTTACGGGCATCTGCGCCTAATGGGCTCCGATGAACGGGCCGCCTACACCAGCGGAGTCCGGATCAATTTGGTGCGTCTGGGCGCCCATTGCATCGCCGGTATTTTTAGTGGCCTGGCGGCGCTGACGTTCACGTCATTGATCAGCTCCGGCGATCCAACCCAGGGAACGACCTATACTTTGATTGCTGTCACCGCGCTGGTCTTGGGCGGAACGAGTTTGGCGGGTGGGCGCGGCGGCGTATTTGGATCCTTACTCGGCGCGGTCAATCTTTTTTTGATTGGCTATGTCTTGTCGACATTCAGCTTTGGCGCGGTGCAGGGTTTTGTCACGGATTTGGCTTACGGCGTCATTTTGGTGCTGTCGTTATTGCTGACGGTCGCAATACCTTACCTGCAGGCGCGCATACGACGCGTGTCGCCGTTCCTGGTATTCATCGTGCTGTCGCTGCTATTTATTGGCGTGGTTCTGCACGCGACCTTTGACTATGCGAAGGCGCAAACAGCGCCGTCCGCTCAGCCGCAACATGCTGTGACACTTGGGCAAGAGCCGCTCACCAATCCATTCGTGTTCGAGGACGCCGAAGCAGGCGTAGCCATCGCGGCGCCGGTGTACGGTAAACCGCTGATGATCGCGGCAATCTTATTGGTTGCGTTCGTAATCATTCTGCGGGTTTCCGTCGCCGAAATTAAACGCAATTCCATGACGCCGGTTTTGTATGGCGTGCTCATCGCCGCGATCCTGCTTGGACTGTATCTCTTGCCGAACTATATTCAATCGGCGCCCGCGCAACCAGCCGGCCAAGGTTCCAAATGAATGACACGAGCCTATCACTAGGCATCTCCCGCTCGAATTCACTGGCGTTGCAATGGGTCGGTTTTGTGATCGCGGTTATTCTTGCCGGGCTGGGCGCGATTTTGGGGTTCTGGCAGAGCGTGCCGGCGCAGCAGGTGATTTTTTATACCGCAGCAACGTTCGCCCTCGTGGTCTGGGTATGGAACACTTATTTCGTCCGATTAAGCGGCAATGTCAGTGTCGCGGCTGGCGAGCCGCGCGCCCATCATCCCACCGGACGCGCCGCGTTCAGAGCTTTCTTTGTTCGTCACCGCGCGCTGCTGATCAGTTTGTTATTACTGCTGATCGTGTTCCTAATTATTTCCGTCACCGTCAGCGGTTTTTTCTCGGTGCTGAATATCATCGGCGTACTTATTCTCGCGGCGCTGCTTATCATCGCCATGCGTGTGAGCAAATTGTTCGTCGACAACCGCAGCGCCTTTATCGGTCTCATGGTATTGGCCGGGCTCTTCACCATTGGGTCATTGCGAATTGACGGATTTGCCTCGGGCGCAAACATCAAATCCATGCTGGTGTTTGCCTCGTTTCTCGGGCTGGCGTGCGTCGGTCAAACGCTGGTGGCGTTGTTAGGTGGGCTCGATTTGTCGATCCCGTTCATTATTGGATCGTCGAACGTCGGCCTGCTCTACTTGATGGGCCTCGGCGTACCCTCTTGGATCGCCATCATCATCGTGCTGTTGCTCGGGGCGCTGATCGGTTTTATCAATGGCATATTGAGTTTTCGGCTGCAGGGACAGGCCCTTATTCTGACGCTCGGCATCGGCTTCGCCATCTCCGGGTTAACCCAAATCATCACCAGTATCGGTACAGCCTACGCCGGCAATGTGTTCGGAACGGTGCCGAATTGGTTGAAGAATCTCGCGGCGATGAATGGCGAGACCTTCGGCCTCAACGTGCCGCCGGTCATTCTCATCTGGCTGGCAGTCGCGGTGCTACTCGTCTACGGCATGAAAAATACCGTTTACGGGCGCCAATTCTACGCACTCGGCGGCAATCGCACGTCGGCAAAGCGCTTGCTGGTTTCCGAACGGCGCTACTGGGTCGGCGCCTTCATGGTGAGCGGCTGCGTCTCTGTGTTGACGGGCGCGTTGCTGTTGGGTTGGAGCGGGGGTGGATTCATCGGCGTAGGCCAGCCGTACTTATTCATGACGCTGGCCGCCGTTGTTATCGGTGGCACCTCGTTGCTCGGCGGATTTGGCGGCTACGGCTTTACCGTGATTGGGGTCTTGGTCTTGCAAGTCCTCACCTCATTCCTGGTCGGTATCGGTTTACGATTTGAATGGCAGCAGTTCATCTTCGGACTGCTCATCCTACCGATGGTGGCGCTGTATGCAAGGTCACCCCACATCAGGACGCAGATTTAAAGAAATCGGATTAATCTATGCAAAGAGTCTTCACATGAATTTCAAATTGCTAGCCGCTACCGACATAGCCAGCGGCTCGTTCGCGCTGATCACCATCGCGATGATTGCGGCAACCGTGTTGCTGATCATGGGAACGGGTTGGGTATCGCGGCGCTGGAAACTTCCCGTTGCATTATCGGGCATTGTTACGCTCGCGACGGCCTTACACTACCTCCCATCCTACGGGGCTTGGTTGCTCACCGGAAACATGACGGTGATTTACCGTTACGTCGGCTGGTTTGTCACCGTGCCAGTGCAAGTGGTGACCCTGTATTTCTTTATTCGCGCTGTGCGGCCGCTGTCGGTGGCGTTATTCTGGCGACTATTGGTGGCGGCGATTATTCTGGTGTTGGCCCGCTACATGGGCGAAGCGGGATTCATGTATCCCACCCTCGGTTTCCTTATCGGCATCGCCATGTGGCTCTATATTTTGGGCGAGTTGTTCTTCGGCCGAATGAGTGAGCACCACGGCAAGCAAGCAAGCGACGTGGTGCGGCGCGGGTATTTTTGGTTGCGTTTAATTCTAACCATCGGCTGGGCCATTTACCCGCTGTGCTACTTCATCGCCAGTTTCGCCGGTGGGGTCGACATGGGCAAACTCAGCATTGTTTACAACTTGGCGGATTTTATTAATCAGATCGCCTTCGGGCTCGCCGTTTTGACCGTGGCCGTGCGCGACTCCAGTGAGTCGATGCACTGATAAGCAACTATTTTGAATCGATTTACGGCGCTGAAATCGGCGTCGGTCTTAACACTAGCTTAGGGAGCTGAAGTATGAACGGCGCCGATATTATTGCAGTCATTATTCTTACAGCGATTGTCATCGCTGTGGTCGTCTATTTGCTGCATTGGCTATATCGCCATTCTTCAAAGGATCTGTCTTTTGTCCGCACCGGATTGGGCGGCGAGCGCGTGGTGATGGGAGGTGGCGCCCTGGTATTGCCGATTGTTCATGACATCACAGAAGTTAGCATGAATACCTTACGCATCGAGGTGCGTCGCGCCCAGGAAAAATCGCTGATCACCAAGAACCGTATGCGTATCGAAGTGATCGTGGAATTTTTTGTGCGCGTCATTCCCACGGCCGAGGCCGTCGCGGCGGCTGCACGGACTTTGGGCAATCGAACCTTGAGCCCGGATAGTCTGAAGGATCTGGTGCAAGGTCGTTTCGTCGATGCCATGGGCGCCGTGGCCGCGCGCATGACCATGGAAGAAATTCATGAGAATCGCAGCAACTACATCAAGGGCGTCAGAGAATTGGTGGCTGGCACCCTAACGGACAACGGCCTCGAATTGGAAACGGCTTCTCTGACCAGCCTAGATCAGGCGGACATGAAGCTTTTCAATCCGTCCAACGCCTTCGATGCTGAAGGTTTGACGCGCTTGACCGAGGAGATTGAGAGCCGCAAGAAAAAACGTAACGACATCGAGCAAGATACGATGATCGCGATTCGCAAGAAAAATCTCGAGTCCGAACAACTGGCGCTTAACATCGATCGTGAAAGCGAGTATGCGCGCCTTACCCAAGAGCGCGAAGTCGCCATGCGGCGCGCGCAGCAACGGGCGGAGATTGCCCTGGAGAAGACCGATCGCGAGCGCGATATCGAAGAGGCGCAGATACGCGCCAAAGAAGCCATCGATCGATCGCGTATCCAACAGGAGCGCGCGATTGACACCGAGCGTATCGCCCGCGAGCAAGAAATTGAGAAGCTTGAGATCGTGCGGCGCAAAGTGCTGGAGCTCGAAGAGCAAGACCGCACTATTGCCGTCGCGGAAAAATCCAAGATGCAGTCGGAAGCGCAAACCGCCGCGGAGACCGCACGCGCTGACACCGTTGCCGCCCAGGAGCGCGTCAATTCCGTGCGCGAAAAAGAAATCGCCGAACGACGCAAAGTAATTGAGTTAATCGATGCAGCACAACAAGCGGAGCGCGAAGCGATCAAGGTCACGACCCAAGCATCCGCGGAGAAAGCGGCCGCGAAGGATCGGGCCGGTGCAGAAGTGCTCGTAGCCGAAGCGGCAAAATACCGTTACGACGTGGACTCGGAAGGCAAACGCAAACTCAACGAAGCGGAGAACATGCGCTCCGATGCCAATCGCCGCAGCGCCTTGCAAGCGGAGCTTATCCAAAATCTGCCGGCCATTATTCGCGAAAGCGTCAAGCCGATGGAAAGCATTGATTCCATCAAGATACTGCAAGTGGATGGGCTTCCGGGACTCAGCGGCGTGCGCGGTGGCGATGGCTCGGGCGGCGATCAAATGCCCGCGAACGAAGGCGGGCCCAAGAATGGAAATCTGGCTGAGAACGTCGTTAACTCGGCTCTGCGCTATCGCGCGCAAGCGCCGTTTGTCGATAACTTATTGCAAGAAATCGGTATGTCGGCAAACGCCATGAGCAGCCTGGGCGGACTGGCGGTGCTGCCACTCACGGAAGAGTCGCGCTCGAAAGATGTCGATCGACTTTGAGCGCGGCGCGAATGGCTAGAACGGTAAATGGGGTTTCACGCAGAGCGGCGCCTGAACATGGTTGAGCACACGTTTGGTGAGCATCGGCTGGCGATTATCACCAGTTGGGGATTCTTCGGGGCGTTCGCTTTTTGCTTCGTGGTGAGCGGATTTTCCGGGGGCAATTTAGCGGCCGGCCTACTTGGCTTTACGCTGTTTATTGTCGGTTTCGTCGCGCATGTGATTCTTAATTGGATATTCAAAACCGACTTTAGCGCCGCCCAAGCTGCGTTGGGTTTCGTGGTATTCGTTATCGCGGCGCTGAGCTTTATCGGTAGCTGGCTATTCGATCCTAATTTCGGCGCCACCAATTTGGCCCTGGGTCTTGCCGGTTTTGCCGCAATCGTCGGCTGCTTTATGTTCTACATGTTTGCGCGATTCGGCATGCGGGGTTCGTTTACCCTATTCGACCGAATACGGGATCTGTAACTGGAGAGAGTCGGTTGTCTGAGAAGCTCGTTTGGTTATTCGTATTTGTCGCGCTGTATTGGGTGTACTGCGTCTTCTGGGGTGTGAGCAGTGCGCGCCACTCAAACAGCGCAAGTCAGTATTTTTTGGCCGATCGGCAGCTCCCGGCGTGGATCTTTGTGCTGTGCGCGACTGCTATGTCGTTCAGCGGCTGGACATTCATGGGCTATCCGGCTTTGGTATTTCGTGACGGCTTTCAATTCGCCCAACTCGCGTTGTGTGCCATCACCATTCCGCTGACCGGTGTGTTGTTTCTGAAGCGCCAGTGGATGTTGGGAAAACGTTTCGGCTACGTGACGCCCGGCGAAATGTTCGCCGATTATTTCGGCGGCGTGACGATTCGTCTGCTCGTGCTGTTAATCGCGTTGGTCTTCGCCATCCCATTCGTCGGTATGCAGTTGATGGCGGCCGGTTATCTGATTCAGGTTTTGTCCGACGGCATGGTCGATCGGCATATTGCCATGTGGGTGATGACCTCGGTGGTGTTTCTCTATGTTTGCATGGGCGGTATGCGCGCCGCGGCCTACGTGAGTACCCTGCAATCCATGCTGTTGGTGAGCGGCATGGTGGCGATCGGGTTGATTGCGTATGGCAAGTTGGGCGGCTTCGGCGAGTTCAACGTGGCGCTGGCTAAATTGGCCGCGAGCAATATCGCGGCGTCGCCGAGCGCTGCCGGCGCCTACAGCCCTTATTTCTCCATTCCAGGCGTGATGCAGTTTAGTGCCGGCGTCGGTCACGAAATGCCCGTCGGCGGAATTTGGACCGGCGCGATGATTCTTACCTACAGCCTGGGCTTGATGGGAATTCAAGCGACTCCGGCGTTCACCATGTTGGCGTTCGCCAGCCGTGACTCGAAGGGATTTGCGCCGCAACAAGTGTGGGCCAGCGGCGGAATCGTTGGCCTGGTTTTATTGTTTTTTTCATTGGTTCCCGGCATGGGCGCGTATTTCCTCGGCGCCTCGCAAGCGGCCACTGATGCGGGTCTCGCGGTAGCCCAGTGGTTACCCGTCCAGGATGGCAACAGCAAAGGCGGACTCATCGCCCACTACATTCACGCCCTCGGCGAGGGCGCGCCGTGGTTCATGGGCTTGATCGCCATCTGCGCGCTTGCCGCCGTGCAAGCGATGGCGGCGCTGTATGCCTCGACCACGGGGACCATGCTCGCGCTTGATCTGTACAAGCGCTTCGTCAATCCACGTGCGGACGATCGTACCCAGAAGTTTGTCGCGCGTGTCGCGGTTGGATTGATTATTTTGGCGGCGCTATTAATGGCCACGTTCACGCCATTCGCGCAAGTGAATCTCGGCGCCCTCGCGCTCGCATTTGGTTTCCAATTGTTGCCGGCACTGGCCGCTATATGTTGGTTTCCGTGGATCACGCGTCCAGGCGTGATCGTTGGACTCATCGCCGGTTTAGTCGCGGTGATTTTCACGGAGGAACTCGGCGCCACGCTCACTCGTTTCTTTGGCTTTCCGATACCATGGGGACGTTGGCCCTGGACTATCCACTCCGCCGGTTGGGGAATTTTTTGCAACGTGGTGCTCTGCGCAGCGGTGTCTTTTTTCACCCGCGGCGGGTTCGAGCGCGAGCGACGCTGGCGATTCCATCAGTTTCTACGCGACAACTCGGCGCTGCCGCCGGAAAAGCATTTCTTGCGGCCGGTTGTTTGGGCGCTGGCGCTGGCCTGGCTGTTTTTCGCAGTGGGTCCCGGCGCAGTGATCGGCAATGATTTTTTTGGTGCGCCGAACGGCGGCATCAAAGCCTGGAGCTTGGGCGTGCCCTCGATTTGGGCATGGCAAATTCTTTGGTGGGGATTGGGTGTTTTGCTGATTTGGTTTCTCGCTTACAAAATGGAATTGTCGATATTTCCGCGTGAGCGAAATCAAGGCCAAGTTGCCGCTGCAGGTGCGTTAAGGCGTATTGCGGACGAGGACATTCCGACCACCTTAAGAGTGTCCCGATGATCGGCTGCAGCGGCGGCAAAGCGTTATCGCGGGATAGACGACCGAACTTCAAGAGACGAGGGAACCCATGGCGGTAGAAATTAAAAGCTGGGCGAGCAAATTTAAGAACCTGACCGATAATGATCAAACCATTGCGGCCATGGGTAAGTATTACACCTGCACGTTTTTATGGGACATGACGGATCGCAAAGTGATCATCGAAATGCATGACGGCAAGGTGAAAAATATCAATATCGATCCGGGGCCGCTGGATGCCTACGATTTCGCCCTGCGCGCGAGTGCCCAGAGTTGGCGCGAATTCTCGCAGCCGATTCCAAGGCCGATGTTTCACGGCATCTGGGCGGCAAGTTTTCGCGAAGATTTGAAGATTGAGGGCAATCACTTAATCATGATGCAGAACCTGCGTAACTTCACGGTGCAGTTCGAATTGTTGCGCAAGTGCGGTGTGCCGGTTTAACGGCGATCTTTCAAATTAAGGAATGGGAATCATGGTTCGTCATTCACCGGTAACGGGCCGTTACGTCACTATCGACGTCGACGGCATGGAGTACAAAGTTTTCTATTTGCAGAACGGCACGGGTACGCCGCTCGTCTGCCAGCACACCGCAGGTTGTCATAATCATCAATGGCGCGGGCTGTTGGAAGACGAAGAAATCACCAAGAATTACAACGTGATTGCTTACGATCTGCCGCGTCACGGCAAATCCGATCCGCCCCATAACCAAGAATGGTGGAAGACCGAATACAAACTCACCGCCGATCATTACGTCAATTTCATCGTGAAGTTGTGTGATGCGCTTGAGTTGCGCGATCCGATCTTTATGGGCTCCTCATTTGGCGGCAATGTCGCGCTGCAGTTGGCGTTGCGGCGTCCGGATCGGTTCAAGGCGGTGATTCCGGTTGAGGCGGCCGACTACGCGCCGGGATTTTTCTTGGATTGGTGGCGTCATCCCCATGCTAACGCGGCGCAAGTGTGTGCCAGCGGCGTGTGGGACTTGATGGCGCCGCAGTCGCCGGATATGGATCGCTGGTTAACTTGGCATTATTATTCCCAAGGCTCGGAAGCGTTCAAAGGCGATCTTTACTTTTACTCTGTTGACCATGATTTGCGTGAGCAACTCGAACAGATCGATGGCCGAAAATGCCCGGTGGTCATGATGACCGGAACCTACGACTATTTGACGCCGCCGAACGTGACGGAAAACACCGCGCGCCGCATCAAAGGCGGGGTGTACATCGAAATGACCGATATCGGCCATTTCCCCATGAGCGAAAACTACCCGCTGTTTCGGGTTTATCTCAAAGAGGCGCTGAGAATTATTCGCGAGCGTAAAGGGCCGTAGCCGGTCCGCGAGCAAGGTCCGAACTCCACGGAGCGTTGGCGTCGGTGTGAACGGCCAGGACGTGAACCGATCCAGCGTAACGTCGTGTTAGTATTTATTTGCGTTCAACCGACGCATTGCTCGGACGTGGAGATCAACATGACAATCAACACAAGCTTCGCCTCTTGTTTAGTTTTGGTCGCACTTTGTCTCAGCGCCGCGCCCGTGGTTCATGGGATCACGATTACCGAAGCGGACATCGGCACGGCCAATAGCCAACCTAACGGCATGGCGAGCGGCGCCGACGCGGCGATTTGGTTTACTCAACAAAGCGGAAGCAAGATCGGTCGCGTGAATCCCGCCACGGGCGTTGTCAGCAACGAGTTTCCAACCCTCACCGCCAACGCCGGGCCGAGTGGCATCACGGCATTTGGAAATTTTCTCTGGTTTACCGAACAGGACGCCAATCGCATCGGACGCATTAGCACGATCACCAATGTGGTCGAGGAATTTGCGACCGGCATGAGTGGTGCGCTGCCGAACGCGATTGTTGCCGGCGCCGATGGCGCGCTTTATTTTACCGAGCGAGGAACCGGCAAACTGGGCCGTGTCGATGCGGGATCCGGCAACGTCACAGAAATATTGAGCATTACGCTGAGTGGGCCGGCGGGAATCGTC
>JANMJR010000190.1:0-11487 GCA_031371465.1 Pseudomonadota bacterium | reverse complement strand
TCGATTTAACGCAACGTTTCTCGCTGAAAGTTTCTCGGGATTGGACTCCATGGAGACCGACCTGCTGGAGATTGAGCGCGGATCAAGCGATCCAGAATTATTACAATCGATTTTTCGTACCGTTCATTCGATTAAGGGAGGAAGCGGTAGCCTAGGTTTTGATGCCATTGCCGATTTTTCCCATCAACTCGAATCATTGTTGGATAAACTTCGCGGTGGCCAGGTTGAGCCCAATCGCGAGCTGGTTAACTTGCTGCTCCGATCCGTGGATGTCGAGCGCAGTCTCCTGGGCGAAGTCCAAAACGGTGTCGGGATCGACATGTCTGTAGTTGAGCAACTGAAAAATGAAATTGCGCAATGGCATTCGAGATCAACACCGATTGAGTTACCCAAAACGGAAGCGTTCAGTGGGCAAGCAATAACCTATCGCATCGAGTTCAAACCGCATCGCGGTTTTTTTCTCTCAGGAAATGATCCGGTTCGCATCCTGCGCGAACTGGCTAGCTTGGGCGAAATTGAGACGAACTGTGATGTCAGTCAATTGCCACCGCTGGCGGAAATCGATCCGGAAGCCAGTTATTTCACCTGGATTTGTCGTTTGCATACGGCGCACACATTCGATGCCGTGCGTGAGGTGTTCGCATGGGTGACGGACGATTGCGATTTGAGTATTCAGGCGATTCCCGATCTAGGCGGATTGCCCCGTCCCCAGCCTAATCCGGCGCCGAACCCGCACAGCCTTGACCGGCGCGACGACGGTCAAGGCCTCGGTCGTCGCGCGTCGGATCGGGTTACCATGGACTTAGCGACCGACAATGTTGGCGCATCCCGGCCGCAGACACTGCAAGTGACCGCGGAGAAAATCGATGGCTTGGTAAACCTCGTTGGCGAACTGGTGATCACCCAGACCATGCTAAAACAGAGCATCGACCATTTCGATATGAGTCGGTTGGCTCAACTGCAAGCGACGATCGCGCTGCTCGAACGCAATACCCGTGAATTGCAACAGGCAGTACTCGCGATCCGAATGCTGCCCGTGAGTTTTGTGTTTGGTCGCTTCCATCGCCTGGTGCGGGATATCAGCATGGCCTTGGGCAAGAAAATTTCACTCGAGATTTCTGGCGAGAACAGCGAACTGGACAAGAGCGTGATCGAAAAATTGTTCGATCCGCTGACGCACCTTGTTCGTAATGCACTCGATCACGGTTTGGAAACGCCGGACGAACGCCGGCGCGCCGGCAAACCGGAGGTCGGCGCCTTGAGTCTGCATGCTCAGCATCGCGGCGGGCATATCGAGATCGCGGTACGCGACGACGGCCGTGGCCTTGACGCGAATAAAATCGCAGCGAAAGCCCGCGGATTGGGTTTGATCGCGAGCGATGAAACGCTTGATGCGCAGCGAGCGCAGCAACTGATTTTTCTGTCAGGTTTCTCTACTGCCGATCGGATCAGTGACCTGTCGGGCCGCGGCGTTGGGCTAGACGTAGTGCGCGAGAACATCAGCGCGCTGGGTGGGCGTGTCGAAGTGACATCGACGCCAGGCCAAGGGTCGGTGTTTCTGATTCGATTGCCACTTACTCTGGCGATTGTCGAAGGAATGTTCGTGCAAGTTGGCGCCGATACTTTTGTATTGCCGCTCGCATTTATCACGGAATGCATGCAATCGAACGAGCAAATGGTTAAGCGAATTGCTGGCCAGGGGATGGTCGTGGAAGTACGCGGTGAGTATTTGCCGGTGGTGGAATTGCGGCGTATCTGCAACATTGCCGACGGCATGGAGATTGGCAAGGGTGTATTCGTGATAATGGAAGCCGACAATAAGCGCGTGGCATTGTTAGTTGATGCGCTTACAGGGCAAGACCAGGTTGTGATTAAGAGTTTGGAAACCAACTATCGCCGAGTTGACCATCTTGCCGGCGCAACCATTCTCGGCGATGGTCGGGTTGCGCTTATTCTCGATGCCAACTCCATCGTTCGCGGACAGATACATTGAGCGTTGAGTTGACCTATTTTGGAGTATCCGAATGTATGAGCTAAATCAAAAGGGCCAGAAAACCGTCGAGAAGCAGGAGTTTCTCGCGTTTACCTTGGGCCGCGAAGAGTATTGCATTGATATATTGAAAGTGCAGGAGATACGCGGTTACGAGACGGTGACGCCTATTCCCAACACACCGGCGTTTATGAAAGGCGTGGTCAATTTGCGCGGACTGATCGTCCCGATCATCGACCTACGCATTAAGCTGGAATTGGAAATGGTTACGTACGATCAATTTACGGTCGTGATTATTCTGAGTATCTGCGGACGGATTGTCGGCGTCGTTGTCGATAGTGTGTCCGACGTTATTGCATTGGCGGCGGACGAAATTAAGGAAGCACCACAGCTCGGAGCGGCGATTAAGATAGACTACATTGATGGCCTGGTCACGCTTGACGAGCGCATGTTGATCATAATCGATATCGAGAAACTCGCGACGATGGAGGAAATAATTAGTCTAGGAAAGGTGCTGGAAACCGCATAGCAACAGGATTTATCGCGAGGAACTTTGACCAACACGGGAACAAATTCCGCGAATACGTTCCATTGCCGCGCGACTTGTTTCATGAGGCCGTTCGCTGCGATAGGGCGGCATGCCAATGGCGGCTTGAAAGCAATAGGATTTTTCGGATTGACGACGATTTGGCCGAAATTTAGTTTCTTGTTTCCGCGCTGCCTGCGCGCTGATCGAATCGCCACCATATTACGGCCATTTTGACCGGACATCATGAGACCCACTACGGCACAGAAGGAACTGGTTTTAGTTATCGATGACGATGTCAGCATCCGCGATCTTGCACGCCATGTGCTGACGGCGCAGGGGTTTCGTACAATCTCGGCGGGCAACGGTGCACAGGGGATACGGCTATTCGAGGAGCATAAGCCTGATATCGTCATGCTGGATTTACTCATGCCCGAGCAGAATGGCTTCGATGTGTGCGTTGGCTTGCGCCGTTTGCCCCAAGGAAAACACACCCCAATTCTTGTTATTACCAGTCTGGACGATGTTGAATCGATCGATCGCGCTTACCAAGCGGGCGCGACGGATTTCGTAACCAAGCCCTTCAACTGGCCGCTACTTTGCCATCGTTTGCGCTATATGCTGCGCGCCAGTCTCGCTATATCGGATCTAACAAAGAGTCGCGAGATCCTGGCCGACGCGCAACGCCTCGCCGGATTATCGAGTTGGGAATGGGATCTGAATACGAACGTTGTTTATTGGTCGAAAGAAATTTATGCCCGATTCGGCATTGCCGAAGATGCAGTCAATTCGAGCGCTGACAGTTTTTGGAATCTTATCCATCTGGATGATCGCGATGCGGTGAAAGCCGCCTTTGTGGCTGCGATTAAAGCCGAAAAACCTTATGACCAAGACTATCGCATCGTCCTGCCGAACGGTGTGACACAAATCATTCATGTGCAAGGCCGCACGGAGTACGACAGCGATGGCCATGGGTTACGTATGCACGGAACGATCCAAGACATTACGGAACGTAAACGCACCGAGGAACAGATTCGTCATCTCGCGTTCTATGATAGTTTAACGAGTTTGCCAAACCGCATGTTGTTCAAAGAACAACTCAATCAAGCGCTCCAATCCGCGCGGCGCGAAGATCGATATGTGGCGATCTTATTTCTCGACCTCGACAACTTCAAGCGCGTAAACGACACACTGGGTCATACCATCGGCGACCTGTTGCTGCAAGATGTTGGCGCGCGATTGGCGCAATGTATTCGCGCGGAAGATAGCATCGCGCGCAACCCCAGCGAACAGGCGAATTTGAGCGTGGCCCGTCTCGGTGGCGATGAGTTTACGGTTTTGCTCGGAAGAATCGCCAACACACAAGATGCGGCGAAGGTGGCGCAGCGTATTATCGATAGCCTAGCGGAACCCATTCTATTGGATGGCCATGAATTATTCGTTTCCGCGAGTATTGGCATTGCCGTGTATCCGTTTGACGGTGAAGAGACCGAAACGCTAATCAAGAATGCGGACGCGGCGATGTACCATGCGAAAAGCACCGGCCGCAGCCGCTATCATTTCTACAATCCGTCGATGAACGCCACTGCGTTGGAGAAACTCAATCTAGAGCGCAGTTTGCGCAAAGCGCTGGAGCGTGACGAATTTGTCTTGTATTTTCAACCGCTGGTGCATGGCGAGACAGGCGAAATCATAGGTAACGAAGCGCTGTTGCGCTGGAATCATCCCGAACGTGGATTGGTTTTGCCCGGCGAGTTTATTCCACTGGCGGAGGAGACCGGTCTAATTGTCCCGATTGGTCATTGGGCGATCGAATCTGCCTGTAAACAAAACATGCTGTGGCAACAGTCCGGCCTGCCGTGTGTTCCCGTCATGGTCAATTTATCCAGCCTGCAATTCCACGACCCTAAGTTCGTAAACAAAGTTGAGGAAATTCTCACCGCAACCCAGTTGCCGCCACGTTACCTGAATTTAGAACTCACGGAGAGCATGTTGATTCATGACTCGGAGCACAACATGGCGACATTGTTGGATTTGCGCCGCCTCGGAATCGGTTTATCGATTGACGATTTTGGGACGGGATTTTCCTCGTTAAACTACCTCAAGCGATTTCCTGTCGACCACTTGAAAATTGACCAATCCTTTGTGCGCGATATCACCCGTGATCCGAGTAATTCGGCGATTGCCCTGGCCATCATTGCTTTGGCGCGCAGCCTCAATCTGGGCGTCGTCGCCGAAGGCGTGGAAACGTTGGAGGAGCGGGATTTTTTGCGCAACAACGGCTCGCCGGACATGCAGGGCTACCTTTTTTGCGAACCGCAACCAGCCGCTTCGATCGCGTCCAGGTGGAGGCAATACGACTATCTTGCGGCGGGTGGCTCTGGGAAATGAACGCTAACGAAAACCAATTCGCGAGAACTCAGCGCGATCAGTCTCTACGCGCGGCTATTGTCCGCCATGAGTAACACGGAATTTTCCATTGCGACCGCCCGACAACGAGAGTTTGCGTTCGACGAACGGGATTTTCAAATCGTTCAAAAGCTTATTTATGCCCGAGCCGGGATCAATTTGAAGGCTGGCAAGCAAGAGATGGTGTACAGCCGCCTCGTGCGTCGTTTGCGCACATTAAAATTGAAGTCGTTTCGCGAGTACCTTGCGTTGCTCGAAAACGCGCACTCGCCTGAGTGGGAGAATTTTGTAAACGCGATCACGACTAACCTGACTCACTTTTTCCGTGAGCCCCATCATTTTCAGATACTGGCGCGCCAGTATAAAGAAATGGCGTCGGGCAGGGGTTTTCGCGTCTGGAGTACGGCCTCGTCAACCGGGGAGGAGGTCTATTCCATCGCCATCACCCTCACGGAGGCCGAAGCTGTGCTGGGAGCGACTGCCAGTATTCTTGCCTCCGATCTTGATACCAACGTCTTGGAGCAGGCCCGCCAAGGGGTTTACAGTTTCGATCGTTTGGAGAGCGTCAGTCCGGAAAGGCAAAAGCGATTTTTTCTGCGTGGCGTAGGGCCGAACGAAGGTTTTGTGCGAGTGCGCGACGAGATTCGACGAGGCATTCATTTCGAGAACATCAACCTGATAAGCGAAAATTGGGAGAAGAAGGAGCCATTCGACGCCATCTTTTGCCGCAATGTCATGATCTATTTTGACAAGGACACGCAGCACACGATCCTGCAAAAATTAAGTCGTATGCTGCGCCCCAACGGACGGCTGTACGTCGGTCATTCGGAGAACCTGTTACATGCCAAGGATTTTTTTCAGTTGTGCGAGAAGACGGTCTATCGCCTCAGCGAGCACAACCATTCGTAAAACTTCAAGATGAAATCAGAAGACTTCACAAATATCACCCAGCCCAACGTCTATCATGATCGGTCGTTTGACATGATGGCCGCTAAGATATTGCCGGGCGAGTTCTACGTGACCAAGCGCGACATGATGATTGTGACTGTTCTGGGCTCATGCGTATCGACTTGCATGCGCGATCCCGACAATCTCATCGGCGGCATGAACCACTTTATGTTACCCGAGCGCGGCGGTGATCCGCACAGTCCGGTCAGCATGTCGGCGCGTTACGGCGCCTATGCTATGGAAGTTTTGATCAATCAATTGTTGAGCCTGGGCGCAAAGCGCGACCGCCTTGAAGCGAAAGTATTCGGTGGCGGGCGCGTGTTGGCAGGTATGACCGACGTCGGTCAGCGCAATGCTGAGTTCGTACGCGAATATTTGCGCCTGGAGCGAATCAAAATACTCGCGGAAGATTTGGGCAGTACTTATCCGCGCAAAGTGTATTATTTTCCGCAGACCGGTAAAGTCATGGTGAAGCAGCTTCGCACGCTGCACAACGATACGATTTACACCCGCGAGAAGAATTATGCGGCACAGCTTGACGTAGTATCGGTGAGCGGCGCGGCCGATCTGTTTAAATAGCTGCACGATCATGGTCACCCGAGTCTTGATCGTCGATGATTCTCCTGCGATTCGCCATATCCTGCAGGAGCTGCTGAGTAGCTATGATGATCTCAAGGTCGTCGGCACTGCGTCGGATCCCTTTGTGGCACGGGAAAAGATCAAACAACTTCGTCCCGATGTATTGACGCTCGATATCGAAATGCCGCGCATGAACGGCCTTGAATTTCTCGAACGCCTAATGCGGTTGCGGCCTATGCCGGTTGTCATGGTGTCGAGCCTGACTGAAAAACACGCTGAGACCACGCTGCGCGCCTTAGAACTCGGCGCCGTCGATTACATCGCAAAACCCAAGGTGGGCGCCGAGCAATCTCTGGCGGAATATGGCGAGGAGTTGGCAAACAAGATTCGCGCCGCCGCAGCCACTGACGTCAGCTACATCCAGTCGCTCGACAAGACCTGGTTGTCGCGCACACAAGCACCACCCGCTGACACGTTGCAAAACCCGCGCAGTGCGCAAAAGCGCGTGATCGTGATCGCCGCATCAACGGGTGGAACGGAAGCCATCCGCGATGTATTGACCCAGTTTCCGGAAGCCATGCCACCCATTTTAGTCGTTCAGCACATGCCGGAATTTTTTACGCCGATGTTCGCACGGCGTCTGGATCAAAGCTGTCGCTTAAAAGTCACGGAGGCGCAAGGCAACGAGCCGGCCCTGGCGGGACATGCTTATATTGCGCCTGGGCATTCCCATATCGAATTGATCGAAGCCGCGGACCAATTCCGCATCCGTCTGAACAAGAACGCGCTGGTGAATCGCCACCGGCCTTCGGCTGATGTGCTGTTTCGGTCTGCCGCGACAACGGCGGCGGATCGCGCAATCGGCGTGATCCTCACCGGGATGGGACACGACGGTGCGGCGGGCCTACTGGCGTTACGGGATGCCGGCGCCCATACCATCGCCCAGGATGAGAAAAGTAGCGTGATATTCGGCATGCCGCGCGCCGCGATCGAAATCGGCGCTGCGGTCGAGGTATTGCCGCTGCGCATGATCGGCAAAAAAATTCTTGCTCTTTTGAACGCCCCTTCGTCGGCTCCGGTGTAGTGTTGATTGCTAAGTCGCAATCGCCGCCGTTGCGCTGCCCATTGTGGTTATCTGCAGTATGTTTTGCGCCATAACATCGAGCGACTGCTCGTCGATACAATCCGCGAAAACAACCGGCGCACGATCAAGGGTCGGGTAATGCGACAAAGTCGAACGCCCATAGGCCGGGTCGTAATGTCCAATTAACAATTGTTCGACCAGGGTATCCCATTGTTGCGCCTGCGCGAGCAATAGCCAACGGGAAATTTTATCGGCGCCATGGAGTGAATTAAGGCAGCTCAGTTTAGCGTTTAGGTCTTCCAGGTCATGCAAAAAATGCCCGTAGTCACGTTTCAAAAAGTCGACCCGTGCGTGCATGGGTACGTCGATGCGCAGGCACGGGCTGCGCCACATGCGCGCAATCAGCGCTTCCGGAACGCGCAAACGGCCGATCTTCTTGCTTTCCGCTTCGACATATATCGGGCGATCCGGACGGAATCGCCTTAGCGCTTGCCAAATACGGCTTTCAAAGAGTTTTTGTGCAGGCTGCGATCGATCAGGAAAATTGCCCAGCACCGAACCACGGTGGGCGGCCAAGTCCTCCAGATCTAGAACCTGGCCACCCAGTTCAGCGACGCGCTGTAAAATGCGACTTTTGCCGGATCCAGTCGGACCGCAGACGATGCGAAATTGCAGTGTTTCCGACAGTTGTTCGAGGTCAGCGATAACGTGGCGGCGATACGCTTTGTAACCTCCATCCAGCAGATGAGCGTTCCAGCCGATCTGACGCAAGACATAGGCAAGCGATGAACTTCGATTACCACCGCGCCAGCAATAAACCAGCGGTTGCCAGTCTTTCGGCCGGGAGATGAGTTCGGTTTCGAGGTGTTGGGCGATGTTGCGCGCGACCAGCGCGGCGCCGGTTTTTTTCGCTGAGAAACTGGAGTCCTGTTTATATTGCGTGCCGACGCGCTCCCGCTCTGCATCGTTTAGAACCGGCAGATTGACCGCGCCGGGCAGATGATCCAACGCGAATTCCGACGGCGAGCGCACGTCGATCAGTTCGTCAAATTCATCGAGTTGTGTTACGTTAGCAATTGACGCGAATTTCAAGCAAGAGGTTCCAAATGAACGATCCGAAAGTACATGAATTTATCCGGCTGACCGAATTGTCTCACGGTGGCGGCTGCGGTTGCAAAATTGCCCCCGGAGTCCTCTCGGCGATCTTGGCGGAATCGCCGGCGACCACGATGTTTCCCAACTTGCTGGTCGGCACGGAAAATTCCGACGATGCCGCGGTCTACAAACTTAACGACACCCAGGCGTTAGTCGCGACCACGGATTTCTTTATGCCGATCGTCGATGATCCGTTCGACTTCGGACGCATCGCCGCGACCAACGCACTATCGGACATCTACGCCATGGGCGGCACCCCGATCATGGCGCTGGCCATTGTCGGCATGCCGATCAATAAATTACCGGTGGAAACGATTCAGCGCATTATTGCCGGTGGCAATTCAGTGTGCCAAGCAGCGGGTATTCCGATTGCCGGTGGCCATTCGATCGATTCGCCGGAACCGATCTATGGTCTGGTGGGATTGGGCTTGGTGCATCCCGATCAAGTGAAACGCAATGACCGCGCCGAGGCGGGCGATGTCTTGATTCTGAGCAAACCCATCGGCGTTGGCATTCTTAGCGCAGCGCTGAAAAAAGGTAGCCTGTCAGACGAAGGTTACCGCGCCATGATACAAGTCACCACGCAGCTCAACACGCCGGGCACTAAGCTCGCGTCGATGGCAGGCGTGCATGCGTTGACGGACGTCACGGGCTTTGGTTTGCTCGGTCATTTACTCGAAATTTGTCGCGGTTCCGGCCTCACTGCTGAACTTGACTACGCGCGCTTGCCCATATTGCCCCTGGCAAATGAACTCGCGCAACAGGGATTTATTACCGGCGCATCGGATCGCAATTGGCTCGCCTACGGCGAGCACGTCGCGATTCCCGGCACAATGGCCGACTGGCAACGAAAACTCCTGGCCGACCCGCAGACCAGCGGCGGCTTGCTGGTCGCCTGTTTACCGGCCATCGCCGATCAAGTATTGGCTTTATTTCATCAATCGGGTTTTGGCGCCGCTGCAGTCATTGGCGCGCTGCGTTCCGGTGAGCGTCGTGTCGTAGTACGCTGAACTTGCATCGCCAGGAGCCAATAGCCCCAGGCTACCCTGTATTCATAGGGCTGCTGGCGATGTATCGTCGGTGAGCCGCTTATCTATTGCCGTTCCGGGCAAGGGCCTTTCGATTCCGCTCCAGCTGAGTTCACAGAAGTTCACACACCTCGTATTTGTTCTGTCCGATAATCTAAGCAGGTTTCGGGCAGCCCTTGATTCCAAGCCGCCCGTACCAAGCCATGGAATTTAGCGTTGGATAAGGGCCTATGGACGGGACATGCAATCATCCGGAAATGTTGGACGCGATATACATCGTCGAGTCGCAACGTAACCACAATTTATCGCAAGTTATCGCAAGCATGTATATCGCTAGTGCGCCGGTGCTGTTGCAAGCGATGCGCGATGCCGCGGCGGAGGGTAATTTGCGTGAGCTCGCGCGCGCTGCCGATGCGCTCAAATCGAGCACGGCGAATCTCGGGGCCCACCGACTCGCCGAATGCTGTCGCGAGTTATGTGAGCTTCCTTCAAAAGAGGCACTGGCGAGCGTGCCTGAGCGATTGGAAAAAATCGCCGGCGCAGTAACAGTCATTTGTACGGCCTTGGCCGAAAAGGGCGGCAAACTGGCGCCGCCGGTAAGTTAATTCACCAACAACGGCGCCAATCGGCGCCAGACATTGTCGAGCAGAATCGACTGCGCTTCCTTAGCCGGATGAATTCCGTCCGGCTGAAACAATTCCCGCCTCGCCTCCACCGATTCCAGCAACGACGTAACGAGCGCGACGCGATTACGCCGCGCCAATTCGTCAAAGGCAAGCTGGAACTTTTCCCGATAGCTTTTGCCATAGTTGGTCGGCAGTCGAATCCCCACCAATAACACTTTTGCGTTCGCAGCGAGCGCCAATTTAATCATGGCATCCATGTTTGCGCGGAATACGCTGACCGAAAGACCGCGCAATCCGTCATTGCCGCCGAGTTGTAGGATCAGCACGCGAGGCTGGTGTTGCCTGAGTGCGGCGGCAAGGCGTACCCGCCCGCCGGCGCTGGTTTCACCGCTGACACTGGCGTTCACCACGCGGTAAGTCAATTTCGTCGCCTGGAGCCGTTGTTGCAGCAAGCTGACCCAGCCGGTATCCTGCGGGAGACCGTATCCAGCCGACAGGCTGTCACCGAACACCAAGAGCGTAGGCTGCGCTGCGGCCGCCGCAGTGGCCACTAGGAGCAACAGAATCGACACGATGAATCGAGCGATCGACAATCCCGTATTAGTTGCAGAACATTTAGGCAAGCGTGTCACCACCGATGAAGGACCGTTGGACATCCTCCATGACGTGAGTTTCGCTGTCAAGGCGGGGGAAGCAGTGGCGATCGTCGGCGCATCGGGTTCCGGCAAATCAACCTTGTTAGGCTTATTGGCGGGGCTGGACGCCCCGAGTTCCGGCCGCGTTGTGCTTGATGGCCACGAGTTAGCGCAGATGAACGAGGATAGCCGCGCGCTATTTCGCGGCCAGCATGTCGGCTTCGTGTTCCAGTCATTCCAATTGTTGCCGGCCTTAAATGCATTAGAGAACGTTATGCTGCCGCTTGAGTTGTCCGGCGCATCGGGCGCGCGACAACGCGCCACGCTGCTGCTGCAACGGGTAGGGCTGGGAACGCGCTTGGAACACTACCCGCGCACCTTATCCGGCGGCGAGCAGCAACGGGTCGCGATTGCGCGCGCCTTCGTCAGCGAGCCGAAACTGCTGTTCGCCGACGAGCCGACCGGCAATCTGGATACCGCGACCGGCGCCTCGATCATCGATTTGTT
>JANMJR010000121.1:0-12878 GCA_031371465.1 Pseudomonadota bacterium | reverse complement strand
GATCCTGTGCCGCGGCGGCGGCAGCATCGAAGATCTTTGGTCATTCAATGAGGAAATCGTTGCGCGTGCCATCGTTGCGTGCCCGATTGCGATCGTATCCGGTGTGGGTCACGAAACGGATTTCACCATCGCCGATTTCGTCGCCGATGGACGGGCACCGACGCCGACCGCCGCCGCGCAGCGCGTCGCGCCGGATCGTGACGATCTGCTCGCGCAGATTGATGAACTGAAACGTCGCGTGCGTTTTTCTCTGCAACGCTCAATCGATGACAAGACGCAACGCCTGGATCAACTCGCGCAACGCCTAATCCATCCCGGCGCACGCTTGCAGCAACAGACGCGTCAGCTCGAGCAATTCGCTTTGCGCTTACGGCTCGCGCAAACTCACCGTCTCGACACCCTCACGTGGCGGCTACAACATGCGCAGCAGCGCTTCAGCACGAGGAAGATCACATGGGCGGACCGGACCGAACGTTTGACGCGTAGCGCTGAACGTATGACCCATGCCCTGCGCCAAAGCGTCGCATTGTCGAATTCCAATCTGCAACGGCTCGCCGACAATCTGCATCATCTCAACCCAGCGCGCGTCATGCAACGCGGCTACAGCGTCGTGCGTAACGATGCCGGTGCCATTGTGAAATCGAGCGTGCAGATCGCTGTGGGAGATAAGCTTCGCCTTTCGTTTGCCAACGGCGAAGCAACGACGCTAGTCGAGCGAAAAACGACCTAAGCCAGGAGCCGCGTTGAGATTGCCGATTGCCGATGCATGGCCTACAAAGCAATATACATGCGGCTCTCAGGCCAATGCTTTTCAAGCCAGTACCCAGCGTAGGCTGCAACATGCGCTGCCAGGCCAGGCTCTAAACAATCGAACACGACCAACTCGGACATGGAGCGCAGCCAGGTAAGTTGGCGTTTCGCAAGCTGCCGCGACGCGGCTACGCCGCGCGCGACAAGTGCATTGCGATCGAATTGTCCGTCAAGATATTCCCACGCCTGCCGATAGCCCACGGCGCGCATGGCGGGCAAGCTTGGCTGTAGGTCGTATCGTTGCTTGAGTTGTTGCACTTCTTCAATAAGGCCTTGATCGAGCATGGCAGTGAAGCGCAGGTCAATGCGTTGGTGCAGGGCCTTGCGATCGCTCGGCAGCAACGCGATGGGCAACACGCGATAGGGTATCGGGTTTGCGCCGCGCGCGCCGAACTGCCGTGACATCGGCGCGCCGGTGAGATAACACACTTCCAACGCCCGTTGAATGCGCTGGGCATCGCTAGGCTCAAGCCGCGCAGCCGTAACGGGATCAAGTTCGGCTAACTGCGCATGTAGCTTCGGCCAGCCATCGCGCACCGCGCGCACGTCAATCTCGGCGCGTAGATCGGGATCAGCACCGGGCAACGCACTCATGCCTTCGAGCAGCGCTTTGAAATACAGCATGGTGCCACCGGCGAGAATCGGTATCTTGCCGCGCGCAGTAATCCGGGCCATGACAGCGAGGGCAGCGCGACGAAATGTCGCGGCCGAATAGCGCTCGGTAGGCGCGATGATATCGATAAGATGATGCGGCGCCGCGCTCAGTATCGCGGCATCGGGCTTGGCGGCGCCGATGTTCATATCGCGATAGACCAGCACCGAATCGACGCTCACGATCTCGCCATTAAATCGCTGCGCCAATTCAACCGCAACAGTCGTCTTGCCGCTGGCGGTCGGTCCCATCACTAGGATGGCCGGCGGTAGAGAAATCGTCACGCGCTATCTCGCGCGCATGGACGCAAGACTCGGATCGAGATATTGCGTCAACGCGTCGGCGATACGTTCCGCGCTATTCTGTCGCAAGCTCTGATGAATGCTCAGAAAACGCGCCTTGAGATTGGCGTGCAGAGTCTCATCACGATAGCTGTTCAACAGTGCTTGGGCAAGATTCTCCGGTGTCGCATCATCCTGCAGCAGTTCGGGCACGATAAACTCGCCCGCCAATATATTCGGCAATCCGATGTAGGGCAAGTATGCACGCCCCATTCGACGCATCAGCCAGGCGCTGACGGCAGACACACGATAAGTAATCACCATGGGACATTTCAGCAGCGCCGCTTCCAGCGTCGAGGTGCCGGACTTGATCAGCGCGACGGCGGCGGCGGCTAAGGCTAGTTGCGACCCGCCTTGCAAACATATGATGCGTAATTTGTCGGCGGCGGTTTTTTTAATCGCGGCTTCAAATTGCTGTTGTGTCGCGGGCGTTGCGAATGGCGCGATGAAGCAGGCATTGGGCAACGACTTGCCGATCTCCAACGCCGTGGCGGCGAAAAGCTCGGCGTGATAGTCGAGCTCGCTCACGCGGCTGCCGGGCAGCAGCGCGATGACTGGTGTTGCGGCATCGATATTCAATGCGCGGCGTGCGGCGGCGCGATCGATTTCCAGCGGAATTTCGTCCGCAAGGGTGTGGCCGACGTAGGAAACCGGTATGCCGGCTTGTTCATAAATTTTTGCTTCGAACGGGAAAATTGTCAGCATGTGGGAAACGGCGCGCTTAATGCGGTGAATGCGCTCCCGGCGCCAAGCCCAAATCGATGGGCTTACATAGTGAATGGTGGTCACGCCCGCCGCTTTGAGTTTTTCTTCGACACCGAAATTGAAATCCGGCGCGTCGATGCCAATGAAAAGGTCAGGCGGATCACTTTGAAATTCTCGGACGATGTCGCGCTGAATCCCGCGAATCTCGCGATAGTGTTTCAGCACTTCGACATAGCCGCGCACCGCCAGCTTTTCCATCGGAAAGAGCGATTTTGCGCCAAGGGCCTGCATGCGCGATCCGCCGATGCCGATGAATTCTAGGGAGGAAAAACGGGCTTGTAATGACGCCATCAAATGCGCACCGAGCAAATCTCCAGACGCCTCACCGGCAATGATGCCGATGCGCATGCTAGGGCCTGTTAACACTAATTATGAGAGTGCGAACGTACCGACAACCCGGCCAGTCTAGGCGTGCGACGCGGCCAAGGCTGGAGCCTTGGCAAGGAGCGCAACGACGAATGGCCGGGTTGCCGGTACGTTCCCTTCGGGTTGCGATCAAAAAAGCCATGTGCCGCGTTGCGAAGACTTGCCGGGGGACGGCCCCGGCCGCGTTTCGCGCCTTGCTCGTGGCTTTTTTGACTCGCAACGCATCTCCCATAACTAGTGTTAACAGGCCCTATCGAACGATACCGCGGGTCGAGGCGTTTAGAAAATCACTGAGTAGCTTGAGTTCGGGGCATTCATTAACCTGCGCGGCAATCTGCGCTTTTGCCTCTTCAAAGCCGAGCCCATTGCGGTAAAGCAATTTATAGGCGCGCTTGATGTGTGCAATCGCATCGGCGGAAAATCCGCGCCGCGTTAATCCTTCGCTATTAATGCCGAAAGGTTTCGCCGGATTGCCCGAGACGGTAACGTAGGTCGGCACGTCTTGCGTGAGTATGGTCGCGATGCCCATGAAACTGTGAGCGCCGATGTGTACGAACTGGTGCACGCCGGTGAAACCGCCCAGGATCGCGTAGTCACCGATATGCACATGACCGGCCAGTTGCACGCTATTAGCGAATACTGTGTTGGCGCCGATCTGGCAGTCATGGGCAACATGCACATAGGCCATGATCCAATTATTGTTACCGATACGAGTAATGCCGACATCCTGCGCCGTACCGCGATTGATAGTGCAAAACTCGCGAATGGTATTGCCGTCGCCGATTTCTACCGACGTGGGTTCACCTTGATATTTTTTGTCCTGAGGCGCCTCCCCTAGGGAGACATGGTTGAAGATATGATTGTTCTTGCCGATCCGCGTCGGCCCGCAAATCACCGCGTGGGCGCCGACGCGCGTTCCGGCGTCGATTGTCACTTTGGCGCCGATCACCGCATAGGGTCCGACCTCGACATCCGCGGCCAATTCGGCAGTGTTTTCAACAATTGCAGTGGGGTGAATCACGGCGCGTTTCCTACAGCATTTTCTCGGTACACATCAGTTCGGCTTGGGTCACGATCAAATCGTTGACTTTGGCTTCGCACTTAAACTTCCAAATGCCGCGTTTTACCAGTATTAGCTCGCTGTGCAACAGCAGTTGATCGCCGGGAAAAACCGGGCGCTTAAATCGGGCGCGATCAATGCCGACAAAATACACGACCGACTTATCGTCGGGCTTTCGATCCAAGCTCTTAAACGCCAAAATCGCCGCGGATTGCGCCAGGGCTTCAATGACGAGCACGCCCGGCATGACTGGATGATTAGGAAAGTGTCCCACGAAATACTCTTCATTCATGGTCACGTTCTTGATGGCCAGGAGCCGTTTCATCGGTTCGCATTCCAACACTCGATCGACCAGTAAAAACGGATACCGATGCGGTAAATATTGCAGGACTTCCTCGATATTCATGCCGCTCATGCGGTTCTCCCTTGGATGTCTTTTATTTCGCGCTCCAATTGCTCTACGCGTAGCAAGAGTTGTTCTATACGTCGCAAATGGGCCGTCGTTTTAAGCCATTCGCGATTGCCCATGTGGGGCAAGCCGCCACTGTACACACCCGCTTGCGGAATCGATTTCGTGACCAGTGTACGCGCCGTGACCGTCACGCCGTCGCCAATCGTCACGTGCCCGACAATGCCGACACCGCCGCCGATTCTACAATGGCGACCGATGGTCGTACTACCGGCCACCGCAGCACAGCCGGCAATCGCCGTATGCGCGCCAATACGAACGTTGTGGCCGATCTGAATTTGATTGTCAAGCTTAACGCCCATCTCGATCACCGTGTCTTCGATCGCGCCGCGGTCGATGGTGGTATTGGCGCCGATCTCGACATCGTCCTCGATCTTAACCCGCCCCACCTGCTGCACTTTTAGCCATCGATCCGCATCGTAGGCGAAGCCAAACCCATCGGCGCCAATCACCGCGCCGCCGTGAACAATAACCCGATCGCCGATTTCGCAATCGTGATACACGACACTATTTGGATAAATAATGCAATCGGCGCCGATGACCACATTTGCCGCGATATGCACCTGTGGATAAATCACGCTGCGCTCGCCGATTTTCGCGCCGTGGCCGACGTAAGCCAGCGCGCCAATGGTTGCCGAACTTGCGACGACTGAACCTGATTCGATGACCGCACTCGAATGAACGCCGATTGCGCTCGATTGAATTGGCGCAAACAGTGCGGTGATGCGCGCAAAATAAGCATAGGGATTGGCCGTAACAATCCGCGGCAGCGATGTCGCGTCGCGATCGGCGATCGCGACAATGACCGCACCGGCGTGGGTTGTACTTAACTGAGCACGATAGATTGGATTCGCCAAGAACGCGATTTCATCCCGCTGCGCGCGCGCCAGCGTTCCGAACCCGCGTACTTGCGTCGCCCCGTCGCCGACCACTTCGCCGCCGAGCCGAGTGGCGATCTCATTGAGCGAGAGGCTCAAGGGGCGAACGCGACCTTATTTCTCAGCGGCGAGTGCCTTGAGGACCTTGTCGGTGATATCGATCTTGGTACTCGCGAACACTGCGTCCTGCACAATCAAGTCAAACTTTTCGAGCTCGGCAATTTCCTTGATGACCTTGTTCGCGCGCTCTTGCACCACACCCAGCTCTTCATTTTTGCGCATATTCAGATCTTCGCGAAATTCGCGGGTTTGGCGCTGAAAATCGCGATTCAGGTTGGCCAGATCACGCTCTTTATTGCGTTTATCGGCCTCGCTCAGCGTAACGCTTTCTTTCTCGACCTGCGCCTGCATATCACGGACTTGCTTGGCCATTTTCTGCAATTCGGCATCACGTGCGGCAAATTCTTTCTCGAGCTTTTTTTGCGCCTTTTGCGCCGGCCCGGCTTCGCGGAAAATTCGCTCGGTGTTGACGAAACCAACCTTAAGTTCCACGGCGATTACTTGCGCGCCCATCCACAGCATCGACAAAACCAACAAACGCATCACTTGTTTCAAATTAAAACTCCTTCAAAATCGTCCTAGAACACCGTACCTAACAAAAACTGAAAACGCTCAAGCCGATCTTCCGGTTTACGCTTAATTGGGATGCCATAACTGAGTTTCAGCGGACCGATCGGCGAGAACCATGTCAAGGCAAGGCCGGTGGAATAGCGGAATTCTCCGACGTCAAACTTTTCGCCTTTACCGTAGACGTTACCGGCATCGACGAACACGCTCAAGCGCACGGATTTATCATCCTTGACCCGTGGCAGTGGAAAAAATAACTCCGCGCTGGCGACGACACGACGATCGCCACCCAACGAACGGTTGTCGTTATCTTTTGGACCCAACGAACTCGTCGCAAAACCTCGGACGCTCGACACACCGCCGCCGTAAAAATTTTTGAAGAATGGCAGTTCATCATGTTTTCCATAACCGCCACCGTAACCCACCTCGCCATTCAGCAACAGCGTGAACACATCGGTCATCGGGATGAACCATTGGTGTTGGTAGTTAAGCTTGTAATAGGTAAGATCACCGCCCGGCAAACCGAACTCACCGTAGATACGTTGGTAGTTACCTTTGGTCGGGTAGAAAAAACTATTCCGCGTATCCCGCGCCCAGCCTATGTCGCCCTTCACCGTGGAATTCTGCTCGCCGAATTCATCAACGTAATCGCGATAGCGTTGCGGGCTATCGCTTGCCAGACCAATACCGGTGCGCTCATAGGCAAGTCCAAAGTTAACCGTGTCGGTCTCGGTCACCGGAATGCCGAAGCGAATGCCGGCGCCGGTCGTCTTGATCTTATAGTGATCGACATTGGTAAGTTGGGTGGTGTCATTGATACGATGGTACAGGTCAAAACCACGACTCACGCCGTCCACCGTGTAATACGGGTTGGTGTAGGACAGCACATAGGCGCGGTTAGTCCGGCCGGAATTCACTTGGGCCGATACTTGATTACCCGTGCCGAATACGTTGCTCTGACTTACAGAGCCCTGCAATACGAGCTTATCAATATCGGAATAGCCTGCGCCTACTTGTATGCTTCCGGTCGAACGCTCGACGACGTTGACGTTGATATCGACCTGATCGTTGGCGCCTGACACCGCCGGCGTATCAACCGTGACTTCGGAGAAGTAGCCTAGCTTATCGATACGCTCGCGCGAACGCGTTACTTTTTCCGCCGACAGCCAGCCGCCTTCCATCTGACGTATTTCGCGGCGAATCACCTCGTCGCGAGTCTTTACATTTCCGGTGATGTTGATGCGCCTGACATAAACACGACGACCCGGATCGACCTGAAACGTAAACGCGACTGTCTTTTTTTCTTTATCGACCTCGGGCGCTGCATTAATGTTTGAGAACGAATAGCCATCGTTCGCCAAGCGATCGCCGATACGCTTGGTCGAAGCGGTCAGTTCCTCCCGCGAGAAAAATTCACCAGGCTTGACGGATATCAGGGCGCGAACTTCTGTCTCGGGAATGGTCAGATTTCCCGCGATCTTTACATCGGAAACTTTGTATTTCGGTCCTTCGGCAATATTCACCGTGATATAGATGTCTTGCTTATCCGGCGAAATCTGCACTTGGGTCGAATCGATATTGAACTCGAGAAAACCTTGGTTGAAATAAAACGATCTCAAGGTCTCCAAATCGCCGGAAAGCTTCTGCTTTGAATATTGATCGTTTTTCGAGAACCAGGTTGAAAAACCAGGCGTTGTTAGGTTGAACAAATCGAGCAGCTTGCCCTCTTTGAATTCTTGATTCCCGATAATATTAATACCGCGGATTCGCGCAACTTCACCTTCATCGATATTCAAGGCAATGGCCACGCGATTGCGTTCCAGCGGGCTGACCGTCGAGGCAACCTCGGTCGAGTATTTTCCGCGACTCAAGTACTGCCGCTTCAATTCTTTTTCTGCTTTATCGAGCAACGATTTGTCGTAAATTCTCGATTCGGCGAGGCCAATTTGCTTGAGCGACTCCTTCAACTCGTCAGGCTTGAACTCCTTCGCGCCATTGATTGCGACCTCGCCAATAGCCGGCCGCTCCTGGATCGCGACAATCAACAAGTCGCCGTCTTGCTCAAGGCGAACATCGGAAAAAAAACCCGTAGCGTACAGCGCTTTGACCGCGGCCGATGCCTTCTCGCCATCGATTTCGTCACCCACCCGAATGGGCAAATAGCTGAACACCGTTCCGACCTCGATGCGTTGTATGCCCTCAACCCGAATGTCTTTGACGACAAATGTCTCTATAGCCTGCGCACCTACGACACAAAAGCAGCATAGGGCGCCGACCAGCACGCGAAAATTCATAGATTGCTTAACCTGTGATGAGGCGGTTGATATCGTTATAAAAGGCTATGACCATTAATCCGATCAGCAAAGCCAGACCCACTTGTTGGCCCGCCTCCATGACGCGTTCGGATACCGGACTCCCTTTGATTATTTCGGCCATATAATACATTAAATGCCCCCCATCCAATAACGGGATGGGCAGCAGATTCAGGATTCCCAGGCTGATGCTAATCACGGCGACAAAGCTAATAAACTGAATCAAGCCCATTTGCGCAGTTTGGCCCGCATAGTTCGCGATGGTGACCGGGCCACTGAGATTCTTGATAGACATCTCGCCGATCAGCATTTTTCCGAGTGACTTTAAGCTGAGCCAACTCATATCCCAAGTCTTGCTGAGTGATTTTGTTAACGCCAAGAACGGCGGATAGCTCGCACTGGCGCGAAATTCCGGCCGATCCACCTCACCCACTTTAGCGCCGATCGCGCCGGCCTTCGACGCACGGCCCGGCGCCGCTTCCGGTGTGACGCGTAATGGGATAACAGCGCCGTTGCGCTTGACTTCGACAGCAAGCGGCTTAGCAACGTTGACCTGGATGATTCCGATAAATTGTTGCACTCCGCCGGTCAGCGTCTTGTGATCAATCGATAAGACTTCGTCGCCCGGCACGAATCCGGCGCGCAACGCCGGACTCCCCGCGATCACCTCGACAATCTGCACACCGGGCCGCAGGCGCGTCAGGCCTAACTTGGCGAGAACATCGCTCTCCAAGTCTTGATCCGTCAAATCTTGCGGATCAAACACGCGGTCGCGCGATTGCCCGGCGGAATCCTCGGCAGTGACTTGAATCGCTTGCTTGCTCGCCAGCCGTGTTGTGAAGGCCCAGCCGACCTCGTGCCAGGTCATCACCGGATCGCCATCGACCGCGACGATTTTCTCGCCGGAAACGAAGCCGGCACGCTGGGCGGCACTGCCTTTTGCAACCTCGCCTAAGATGGGCTGGCTCCCCGGCACGCCGACAATGAACAATCCCCAAAACAATAAGATCGCCAGTAACAAATTTGCCAACGGTCCCGCAACAACAATTGCGATTCGTTTTGCAACCGGCTGCCGATTGAATGCGCGATGCAGTTCTTGCTGCGCCACCGGGGCCTCGCGTTCGTCCAGCATCTTCACGTATCCGCCCAGGGGAAACGCGGCCAATGCCCATTCGGTTTGATCCGCACCATAGCGCCGACTTAAGATCGGCTTACCGAATCCGACGGAAAAGCGCAACACTTTCACACCACACCATTTAGCGACCCAAAAATGGCCGAGCTCATGGATCACCACGACGATTCCGAGCAGTAGCGCGAACGCCGGAAGATACGAGAGCCAAGTCATAACGATGCGGCTAGCGAAACTTTACTGCGCTGACCGGTATAGGACCGGATCCAATCTCGCGCAACCGCGCGCGCATCGCGATCCGCTCGCATGACATCGTCCAGTTGATGCACCGGCGCGGCCGGAATTTCTTTCAGAGCAAAATCAATCACCTTGGAAATCGAGCTGAACGGCAATTCTTCGCCCAAGAATGCCTCGACTGCGACTTCGTTGGCGCCATTGAGAACCGCCATCGCTGTTCCGCCTGCGGCCATGGCAGCGTACGCCAATTGCACACAGGGGAATTGATCCTGAACTAAGGATTCAAAATTAAGCTTGGCGATTTTCGCCAGATCGAGCTCGGCCACGCCCGCATCAATGCGCGCCGGATACCCCAACCCGTAGGCAATCGGTGTGCGCATGTCGGGGTTAGACATTTGCGCCAAGACAGAACCATCGCAATAACTGACCATAGAATGAATAATGCTCTCCGGATGAATCAATATTTCTATATGATCGGGCGTCATGTTGAACAGCCAGCAGGCCTCGATCATTTCCAGACCTTTGTTCATCATGGTCGCCGAGTCGACGGAAATCTTCTTACCCATCACCCAATTAGGATGTTTGACCGCCTGTGACGGCGTGACGCGCTCGAGGTCAGTTCGCCCCATGGTTCGAAACGGACCACCCGATGCGGTGAGAATAATTTTTTTCACGCCCACCTGCCCCAGGTCATGGCCGCGACCCGCAGGTAAGACCTGGAATACCGCGTTGTGTTCACTGTCGATGGGAAGAAGCTCGGCGTGATGCTCGCGCACCGCATCCATCAACAGTTGGCCGGACATCACCAGCGCTTCTTTGTTGGCCAAAAGCACGCGCTTTCCAGCGCGAGCTGCGGCGAATGTGGGTTTCAGTCCGGCGGCGCCGACAATCGCCGCCATGACGATATCGGTGCGCGCATCGGCAACGATGCGTTCCAGGCCTTCATCACCGAACAGTAGCTCAGTCGGTATATCTCGCGCCCGCAGTAGTTGCTCGCAGGCCGCGATTTTTTGTTCATCGCACAGGACCGCGTAACGCGGTTTGAAACGTTCACATTGATCGACCAAACGCGCGTAATTACCATGCGCCGCCAACGCAAAAACTTGGAACAACGTGGGATGCCGGGCCACCACATCAAGCGTGTTAACGCCAATCGTACCGGTGGATCCTAGCAAGGTAACGAACTTCACAAGATGCCCCAAATCGATTTGCAACACATCAGCGCGAGAACAACAACAGGCATGGTAGAGGTCAAGGAATCGATGCGATCGAGTATACCACCGTGACCGGGAAACAAGCTCCCGCTGTCCTTCTTGCCGCACTGGCGCTTGAACCAGGATTCAAACAAATCACCGACAATGCTCAAGACGACAATTACAACAAATCCGACGATCATCATCGGTATACCGGCAAGCGACATTGTCCCGAAGCGTTGCCCCAAGGAAACGAGAATAACCGCATACAAAGCGGCGACCGCCAGCGCGCCGAGCGCACCTTCCAACGTCTTGCCGGGACTGATATCCGGCGCCAATTTGCGTTTACCGAAGGCGCGACCGCTGAAGTAGGCCGCCGTATCGGCAAGCCAGATGACGCCCATCGCAAAAAAGACGTACAGCGGCCCGAAACGGCGCAGCTCAACCAAGGCGGCCCACAGTGGGATCAAGACGACCCATCCGAGTAGCAACACGGAGACTCGAGCGGAAACATGCACACGATTCTTGAGCATGTACGGCGCAACAACAACCCAGAACAGCGTCGCCACAACACAGACCGCTTGGATCGCAAACGCGCCGGGAATGAGTACATCACTTCCACCCAGGCACAACGCCAAGGCGATAAGTGAGGTCACCACGGCGAATGCGATCGCTATCGCATGACTAATATCGAACAGTCGCGCCCACTCGTGTGCCGCCGTTACCATCAGTAAAAGAATCAATGCCGACCAATAACTATTCGGCAGGTAAAACAACGCCAATAGAAATAACGGGAAAATCGTGGCGACCGTTAGAAGGCGCGTACGCAGCATGGGAAGCTAATTTGCCGATTGGAGCGCAACGTCACGCTCGAACGAATAGGAAAAAAACAGGCACGCAATCAGCCGCGGGTCGCCTTGCCCAGATGCCCGGCCTGAACCTGGTCACTGGTGCAGCCGAAGCGCCGTTCGCGCAATTGATAGGATTCGATCGCCGAATCCAGCGCCTGGCTGTTAAAGTCGGGCCAAAGCGTATCGGTAAAGTAAAGTTCGGTATAAGCAAGCTGCCACAACAGAAAATTGCTGATGCGTTGCTCGCCGCCGGTGCGAATGAAAAGATCCGGCTCAGGCGCATAGTGCATGGACAAATACGGCGCGAAATCTAGCTCCTCAAATAGTGACGCGATCTGCGGACGATCACGCAACATGCCCTGCACCGCCTGTATGATGTCCCAGCGACCACCGTAGTTTGCCGCAATGGTTAAGGTCAAGCGTTTATTTTGCTGCGTCAACGCTTCCGCCTTTTGAATGAGATCGACGATTTTCTTGTCGAATCGGGACAAGTCACCCACCACCTTAAAACGAATATCGTTCTCGTGCAGCTTGGAAATTTCCTGCTCCAGCGCGCTTAGAAACAACTGCATTAACACGCTGACCTCTTCCGCCGGGCGGCGCCAGTTTTCGCTGCTAAAGGCAAACACGGTGAGGTACTCGACGCCGCGCTGGACGCAGCGCCGGATGGTCGCACGTAGGGCATCGGCGCCCTTGCGATGCCCCGCCACGCGCGGCAAATAACGTTGCTTGGCCCAGCGCCCATTGCCATCCATGATGATCGCGACGTGGCGCGGAATCGACGGCGCGTCGGGAATCTGTTGCGTCGGGCTAGAAAAGATGGCCACAGTACGTCAGTCTCTTCGGGTCAGAATGCGGTTGGTCTAAACCGTCATCATCTCCGCTTCTTTCGTGTGACTTAACTTGTCGATTTCCGCGACATACTTATCGGTCTGTTTCTGGATGTCGTCTTGCGCTCGACGCTCGTCATCTTCGGAAATCGTCTTTGCTTTCAGCGCATCCTTTAAATGCGTGATGGCGTCGCGGCGTACGTTGCGCACCGCGACTCGCGCATCTTCCGCTTCGTGTTTGACCACTTTGGTCAACTCGCGACGGCGCTCTTCGGTTAACGCGGGCATCGGCACGCGAATTATTTCCCCTTGGGTGGCAGGATTAAGTCCAAGGCCGGAATCGCGAATCGCTTTTTCC
>JANMJR010000105.1:0-13327 GCA_031371465.1 Pseudomonadota bacterium | reverse complement strand
CTTTTCAATTTCTCGAACAAATCACCGTGGGAGGTCAGTTCGTCGTTCCAACTTGAACTGTCGAGGTGCGTGACTTTTTGATATTGCGCGGCCGAAAACTCGAGTCCCGACCATTCCAGATCTTCTTGATCCGGCGCGCAGCCGAATGTCGTTTGTCGGGCGTTGGCGCGGCCGCGCACGCGATCGATAATCCATTTCAGCACGCGCATGTTCTCACCGAAGCCGGGCCAAATAAATTTGCCGTTGTCGTCGGTGCGAAACCAGTTGACCGAGAAAATTCGCGGCGGCTCTTTTACTTTGCTGCCCATGTTGAGCCAATGCTGAAAATAGTCGCCCATGTGATAGCCGCAAAATGGCAGCATCGCAAATGGATCGCGGCGCACTTCGCCGATCTTGCCGGCTGCCGCGGCTGTGGTTTCTGAACCCATCGTGGCGGCCATATATACGCCGTGATTCCAGTTAAATGCCTCAAGCGCAAGCGGCACGGCGGTGCTGCGCCGGCCGCCGAAAATAAATGCGCTGATCGGCACCCCTTGCGCGGCCTCCCAATTTTCATCGAGGGAGGGGCATTGGCTCGCCGGCACGGTGAAGCGCGCATTCGCGTGCGCGGCTTTGCGGCCGGTTTCCTTTGCGATCTCCGGCGTCCATTTCTGCCCTTGCCAATCAATCAATTCCGCCGGGAGCGTCTTGCTCATGCCCTCCCACCAGACATCGCCATCGGGCGTGAGCGCGACATTGGTGAAGATGCAATTTTCTTGCAGCGTCGCTATTGCATTCGGATTGGATTGCGCCGATGTCCCGGGCGCGACACCGAAATAACCGGCTTCCGGATTGATCGCATAAAACTTTCCATCGGGCCCAGGCTTGATCCAAGCGATATCGTCGCCGACGGTTGTCACTTTCCAGCCCTTGAATGCAGCGGGCGGAATCAACATTGCAAAGTTAGTCTTACCGCAAGCACTCGGAAAAGCAGCGGCGACATAGCTCTTCTCGCCCTCGGGCGACTCGACGCCGAGAATCAACATATGTTCGGCCAGCCAACCTTGATCGCGGCCCATAGTGGACGCGATGCGCAATGCGAAGCATTTTTTCCCCAACAAGGCGTTGCCGCCATAGCCGGAACCGAACGACCAAATCGCCCGCTCTTCGGGGAAATGGACGATGTATTTCTGCTGTTTGTTGCACGGCCACGGAACATCTTTTTCGCCCGGTTTCAGCGGCGCACCGACCGAGTGTAGGCAGGGAACGAATTCGCCGTTCTCGCCCAACACATCGAGTGCCGCTTTGCCCATGCGCGTCATGATGCGCATGCTGACGACGACGTAGGGCGAATCGGAAATCTCCACACCGATGTGCGAGATCGGCCCACCGAGGGGCCCCATGCTGAACGGAACGACATACATCGTGCGCCCGCGCATGCAGCCAGCGAATAATTGGCCCAACGTCGCCTTCATTTTCGCTGGATCGGTCCAATTATTGTTTGGACCCGCATCGTCTTTTTCGCGCGAACAAATGAAAGTGCGGTCTTCGACGCGGGCGACATCCGATGGGTCCGAGCGCGATAGGTAACTGTTGGGACGCGTTATCGGATTGAGTTTGATAAACGTTCCGGTCTCGACCAACTCATCGCACAGGCGATCGTATTCCGCCTGGGAACCGTCGCACCAATAAATTTGATCGGGCTTACAAAGCGCAGCAACGTCCGCCACCCAGGCGATTAATTTTTTGTTTTTGACGTAGGCCGGCGGCGAAAAAACCTGTGTGCTAGCGGGTACTGCGCTCATTACATTTACCTATGAATGATGATGGTGGCGCGAATGATCTATTTTATATCGTCGACTAAACTCAGGGAATCGCTAAAAACACAGGGGCTAATTTACTTCGCTTTGCATATCTGCGATGACCGAATCGATGAGTCGCCGAGAAATGCTGATCTTGCTCGGTAGCCGCGGCAAGGCATCCAACTCGAACCACTGCGCATCTTCGATTTCCGCCGGGTCCGGTGTGATCTCGCCGTCCAAATAATCGGTGGTGAACGCAATCATTAACGAGTGCGGAAACGGCCAGGGTTGGCTGGCGAAATAGCGCACGTTCGTCACTCTTAACCCAACTTCTTCCTGCACTTCGCGCGTAATGGTCTGCTCCAGACTTTCGCCCGGATCGACAAACCCGGCCAAGGCGCTGTACATCCCTGCGGGAAAATGCGGTGAGCGCGCCAATAAAAGTTGCCGATCGCGCCGCACCAAGGCCATCACGGCGGGGGCCAGGCGCGGATAACTCACCAGCCGACAGCTTGGACATTCGCGCGCGCGCTCGTTTTGTTTGAGCGTCGTCGGCGTGGCGCAGGCGCCGCAATATTGGTGCGAGCGATCCCAACTCAGAATCTGAATTGCCCGCCCGGCGAGTGCAAAATGATCATCCGGTACACGCCCGAATACTTCGCGTAGACCCAATAGGGATGCGCCTTCCGGCATAGATGCATGATCCGCCAGTTCAGCGCAATAGCACGGCTGATCGAGCAATTGTCCCAAGTAATGTTGCCGAACAGGATCGAGTTGAAGTTGCGCCAGCGCACCCGCTTGAGGCACCGATAACGCCGCCTCATGGTCAAAAACCAGGAGCTTGCCTGCCTGAAAAACGAACCACAGAGCGGTTCCGCTCGCCCCGTCAGCCACCGCCACACGCGGCGAAAACGCATCCGGCATGGAAAACGGCAATGCGCTGGAGTTAATTTGTTGCGAATCCATCGGCGACTAAATCGCGTCCTCGTTGGTTTCGCCAGTGCGAATGCGCACGACGTGGCCGACATCGGTGATGAAAATTTTTCCGTCGCCGATCTTGCCGGTATGCGCCGCTTTGACAATTGCTTCGACCGCCTTGTCCTCTAAATTGTCGGCGATCACGACTTCAATTTTTACCTTGGGTAGGAAATCAACAACGTATTCCGCCCCACGATATAGCTCGGTATGCCCTTTCTGGCGACCGAAGCCCTTCACTTCCGTAACCGTGAGGCCGGAAACACCAATCTCCGACAACGCTTCTCGTACCTCATCAAGCTTAAAAGGCTTGATCACTGCTTCAATTTTTTTCATGGTAAATCTCCTGCTCAGATGTCTTGATACTTAGATGTTATCGGATAACGCCAATCCTTGCCAAATCCACGTTCTGTGATGCGCACGCCGATCGGCGCTTGTCGACGCTTATACTCATTGCGCTTAATCAGCCTGACCACGCGCTCGACGTCCTCACGCCGGATACCCAGGTCGATAATTTCCTGTGGGCTACAATTGCGTTCCATGTACGCCTCCATAATTGCATCCAAAATTTCGTAGGGTGGTAGGCTGTCCTGATCCTTCTGATCCGGCCGCAGTTCGGCGCTGGGCGGACGGACGATCACCCGCTCCGGAATAACGGCGCCGATGCTGTTGCGGTAACGGCATAGCCGATATACCAAGGTCTTGCTGATGTCTTTGATCACCGCAAAACCGCCCGCCATGTCACCGTACAGGGTCGAATAGCCGACCGCCATTTCGCTCTTGTTGCCGGTGGTGAGCACAATGGCGCCGAATTTATTCGACAGCGCCATCAACAACGTGCCGCGTATTCGCGCCTGCAAATTTTCTTCCGTTGTATCGACCCGTGCATCCTTAAATTCAGGCGCCAAAGTTTCCAGAAAGCCATCGAATACCGGTTTGATTGGAATATTGCTGTACTTGACCTTAAGGCCGTCGGCCATGGATTGCGCATCGTCCAGGCTCATGTCGGCCGTGTATTGCGAGGGCATCATGACCGCATGGACCTTGTCGGCGCCGAGTGCGTCGACCGCAATGCACAACGTCAATGCCGAGTCGACCCCACCGGACAGTCCCAATAACACACCGGGAAAACCATTCTTGCCGATATAGTCTTTTACACCCAGGCATAACGCATCGTAGACACTGGCCTCGATGCTGTGCTCGGGGGCAATCGCCGAACCGACGAGATCGCCATGGCGGTACTCGATACAAGCGATTTCTTCCTCAAACTCCGCCAGTTGCAAGACCAGGTCGCCGCGCCGATTCAATGCGAATGAGGCGCCGTCGAAAACTAATTCATCCTGCCCGCCGATCATGTCGGTATAGATAATCGGCAGCCCGCATTCTGTCACTCGATCGCGCAATACCTGATGGCGAACGCGTTGCTTGTGCAGGTGGTACGGCGAGGCGTTGAGCACGACTAATAGTTGCGCCCCGGCATCCCGCGCCGCGCCAGCTGTACCGGGCAACCACACGTCTTCGCAAATATTGACGCCAATCTTCACCCCCTCAAGTTGAAATACGCAGGGCCGATCATCGGGCTCGAAATAGCGTTCCTCGTCGAATACGCTGTAATTGGGCAGACGATGCTTGCGATAAATGTGCGCGATCTTTCCATCCGTTAAGACCGCGGCGGCGTTATACACCAGACCGCTCTCTTGCAGTGGATAACCGACAACGGCGGTAATGCCACGGAGTTTTACCGCGAGATCGCGCAAGGTTTCGGCGCACGCCCGATTAAACGCACCGCGCAGCACCAAATCCTCGGGCGGGTAGCCGGAGAGCGCCAACTCCGGCGTCACGACTAGGGACGCGCCTTGCGTACGCGCTTGAACCGCCGCGGCCAAAATGCGCCGCGCATTGCCATCCAAGTCACCTACGGTACAATTGATTTGAGCGAGCGCAATTTGCATTACGAAAAATTTGTTCGTCGAAGACCTAAATCATAACACCCGCCCCGCGCCCCATGGACTTTTATCCCCGCCAGCATGACGGCTGAACGACTACAAATTCTTCATAGCCTTGCGGATATCGATGCGGCGCAATGGAACAAACTCGCCGGAGATCAGCCGTTCCTGCGACATGAATTCCTTCACAACTTGGAGCAATCAGGGTGCGCAACTAAAGAAACCGGCTGGGAACCCCAGCATCTCGCATTATGGTGCGATCGCGAGTTAGTCGGGGTGATGCCACTGTATCTGAAGCATCATTCCTACGGTGAGTACATATTCGATTGGGCCTGGGCCGATGCCTATCAGCGCAGTGGCATGAATTACTATCCCAAGCTCTTGTCGGCAATCCCATTTACGCCGGTGACTGGGCCGCGTCTGCTCGCGCAAGACGCCGTCGTACGTAAGCGATTAGCCAACGCGGCCGTGGAACTGGCGGGGGAACTAAACGCTTCGTCGGTGCATATTCTCTACCCCACGGAGTCGCAAGCCACTGAGTTGGAATGCAACAACTACCTTCAACGGCACAGTACCCAGTTTCACTGGCATAACCACGGCTATGGCGATTTCGACGAGTTTCTGAGCGCAATGAGCCACGACAAGCGCAAAAAGATTAAGCAAGAACGGCGCAAATTAAGCGAGCAGGGCATTCACTTCGAGCGCATAGAAGGAACGGAAATCAGTGAAGTTGATTGGAAATTCTTCAATCACTGTTATCGAATGACCTATCGTCAGCACCATTCCTCCCCGTATCTCAATCTTGATTTTTTTCGTCTATTGGGTCGCGATCTGCCGGATCATATCGTCATGCTCAAAGCGATCGCGGACGGCAATCCCATCGCTGCGGCGCTCAATCTCAAAGGTTCGGGACGATTATTCGGACGCTACTGGGGCGCCCTCGCGTATGTTCCGGGCTTGCACTTTGAAGCCTGCTATTACCAGGGAATCATCTACTGCATTGAAAACGGCATCGCGGTGTTCGAGGGAGGCGTGCAAGGTGAACACAAATTGGCGCGCGGATTGTTGCCCGTCAAAACCTATTCGAATCACTGGTTGGCCCACCCGCAATTTTCCGCTGCCATCGCCGACTATCTCGGGCGCGAGTCCGTGGGTACGCAACGTTATATGGATGAGCTGAACGAAATGACGCCCTTCAAGAACACACTGCCATAGAGTTTACTGCCTCGGTCACTTGCGCATGTGCGGCCGACAGCGTATTTGAACCTGTCCGACCTTGCGCCTTCGCCCTGCATCCCCATAACCGCACGCTCCACCCCGTCCAACTGGCGTTTCTAGGCTGAACAACCGGCTTGGCATGCACCTCGAACTTCTCCGCTAACTCGGCTAGCGTCTAGTCACATTTGATTGCCGCCAACGCACCCATCGCCTTCTCATCTATCCCTTTGTCCTATTTTCTAGGATCGGCTCTGTTCCTCCATGGACCAGCGTCGGCGGGAATCGCGCCCCCCATCACGCGCAATGTTCGAACGACTTGCGGCGGAATTCGCAGTTTAACAATTCGTAACAAATAATGGCACAACGATTGCTGATGCTTAAGTGAAGCGACGCTTCGCGCTCAAATACAACACGTACCTTGACCGGGATTCCGTCGTCATTTGAGTAAAAACGAATTACTGGAAAGGACTGAAAAATGTTTGATTCATTTGATAGCGCCGGCCGAGAATTTGATCAGGATCAAATCGTTGCGGCAGATGGTCCGTGCAACAGGGATTTCAAGCCGAACAATTGTGTCACCCTAATCGGCAAAGATAACTACGGTCTTGAAGTAGAAATGTCCGGCTATGTGTGCGTTGAGAAAGATTTGCTGGAGGCCGAAGCCTTCCTCGCCGGCCTATATCCGGGGCTCTAGGCTGTCGAACTTATGCGCGAATCGTTGGAACTTCGACAGCGATCGCTAAGCCGGCCAAGCATTGCGTAACAGGGCGATGCCATGGCCACCGCGTTGCCAAGCGGTTTCAAGGTGGTGGATGCTCAGTCCACCCAAAGCGAAGATCGGCAAAGAATAATTTCTTGCCAAATCGGCAAATCGATCCCACCCCAGCGTGAGGTCGCCCGGATGGCTTGGGGTAGGTAAGAGCGGGCCGAGTACAACAAAATCCAAGCCGAGTTTTTCCGCCTGCAATAGCTCACTCTCGTTATGGCACGACGCCGCACACAGACCAATATCGGGCCTGACGTCCATTGCCAGCAACTGATTCGCGGTCAAATGTAAGCCGTCCGCTTTCACAGTGCGCGCTAACTCCCAATCGCTATTTACCAATACTTTCGCTTCGAAGCGTCGCGCTAAGTCAATGACTTTACATGCAAAGATCTCAACACGTTCCCCTGACCAATTTTTCTCGCGCACTTGAATCAGCCGCAGGCCCTTATCCAGAGCGGCTTCCAGCCGATGCAGCATGTCGCCTTCGCCGAGTTCCTGGGCATGGGTGATGCCGTAGATCGTCGGCAACGCGAGTGCGGCGAGGATGGGGCCGTTCGCGGGGAGCAACGGTTTCACGCTGATGTTTGAGACGCGTTGCCACGCCAGAGATTGCGCTTCGCGGCCATGCGGTTCGTTGCGCCAGCGCGTCACGCGACGAAAATGCAAACGAACATGGGCATGCGGATAGCTAAAATTTCGGGTGAGCCAAGGGTAGCTTTCCTCAACAACGATACCCAATTCCTCGTTCAACTCACGCGCCGTCGCCTGGCTAATGCTTTCACCGGGGTCGACTTTACCGCCGGGGAATTCCCAATAGCCTTCGTAGACTTTTCCCGTTGGCCGTTGCGCTAACAGAAACTTGCCATTCGGCTTTTGGATGACGGCGCACACCACATCCAGCAACGCGCGATCATCCGTCACGGCGTTGACGCTAAGTTTTCTTAGGCCGGCCAGCCCAATCCAGGGCGAATTGATAGGCGACACGACCGCTGCGCGAGCTGCGGGTAAGCGCCCATAACAGCGCCTCGTGGCGCATGATGTTGGCGTCGGGAATTGCTGCGCCGAGCGCCTTAATCCAATGTTCGGCGATGATTAGATAATCATCCTGATCGAATGGATAGAACGACAGCCATAGCCCGAAACGTTCCGACAGCGAAATTTTTTCCTCCACGGTTTCGCTCGGATGAACTTCCTCGCCGACATGCTTGTATTCAAGATTTTCCGACATGTATTCCGGCATCAGATGGCGGCGGTTGCTGGTGGCGTAGATCAAAACATTTTCCGATGACGCGGCGATGGATCCGTCGAGAATGACCTTCAGTGCCTTGTAGCCGGGGTCGTTTGCCTCAAACGATAAATCGTCGCAAAAAATAATGAAACGCTCCGGGCGTGCAGAAATGATATCGACGATGTCGGGTAGATCGATCAGTTCTTGCTTATCCACCTCGATCAAGCGCAGGCCCTGCTTCGCAAATTTATTCAGCACCGCTTTAATGAGCGACGACTTGCCCGTGCCGCGCGCACCGGTCAGCAAGATATTGTTGGCGGTGCGGCCGTCCACAAACTGCTTAGTATTCTGCTCGATGCGTTTTTTCTGTTCCTCGACGCCGTGAATGTCTTTCAGCGTGATTTTGTGGGGATGGGCGACCACTTGCAAATAACCCACGCCGCTTTTTTTGCGCCAACGGAACGCGACCGCGGTCTTCCAATTCGGTTCCGGCGGAACATTGGGAACCACGCGCTCGATTTTTTCCATCAGAGCTTCGGCGCGGGCAATCAGTGTCGTAAGATCGTTCATTTTGTATTAGCTTCGGTAGTCAGCATTGATCTTAACGTAATCGTAGGAGAAATCGCAGGTCCAAACGCTCGTCGTCGCGTTGCCACGATTGAGTACGACGCGGATAGTGATCTCGCTTTGCTTCATCACCCGTTGCCCTTCAGCCTCTGTGTAGCGCAACGAGCGTCCGCCGTTTTCGGCCACGAGCACATCATCTAAATATACGGCAATCTGGTCGACATTGAGATCGTCAATCCCGGCGTAACCAATCGCGGCAAGGATGCGTCCAAGGTTCGGATCCGATGCGAAGAACGCCGTTTTCACCAGCGGCGAATGACCGATGGCGTAAGCGACTTTGGCGCACTCCTCTGCGTTGGCGCCTGCCTCGACTTTGATGGTGATGAACTTGGTCGCGCCTTCGCCATCGCGCACAATGGCTTGCGCTAGTTGCGCCGATACTTCGGTAATGGCGTCGCGCAATGCGACGTAATCGGCACTCTCGCCATCAATGATCTCGACATTTCCTGCGACACCGGTTGCTATGACGATGAAAGAATCGTTGGTGGAAGTGTCGCCATCGACGGTGATGCGATTGAACGAGCGATCGGCTGCATATTTCGTCAGCGTTTGCAGTAGTGGCTGACTGATCGCTGCATCACACGCGACGTAGCCGAGCATGGTCGCCATGTTCGGCCTGATCATGCCCGCGCCTTTAGCGATGCCGGTGATCGTAATCGATTTATTTTGTAATTTGATTTGTCTTGATGCTGCTTTCGCGACCGTATCCGTCGTCATGATCGCATGGGCAGCGGCGAACCAATTGTCCGTTTTCAAGTCGGCGACGGCGCCTGGCAACCCGGCCTTTATGCGTTCGATCGGCAGCGGCTCTAAGATCACGCCAGTCGAAAACGGCAATACTTGCGATGTCCCAAAACCCAGTATCCGCGCGGCTTCCAGGCACGTTTCCAGGGCGCGCTTGAGCCCTTCCTGGCCGGTGCCGGCGTTGGCGCAACCCGTATTCACTACCAATGCACGGATTCCATCATCTGCCTCCAGATGCTCGCGACACAAGATCACCGGGGCAGCGCAAAAACGATTTTGCGTGAAAACCCCAGCGACTTTGCTGTTCGGCGCAAAGCGCATCACTAGCAAGTCTTTACGGTTGGCCTTGCGGATACCGGCCTCGGTAATGCCAAGTTCGACACCCGGAACCGGGAGAAGCTTATCTGAGTCTGGGGGATTGAGATTAACGGGCATCTATTGTTTCTTAAAAATTTTCCAGTATTGCGCTGCGAACAAATTACAAATCTTGGATGGTGACATGACGCGGTCGCTCGACCTGCATTGCGCCAGTGACAGTGTATCGCAACGCGGTGCATACGGCGCGCATTTGACACAAGGCACAACACTCATATTACTGATTCGTAATGTGTCTCGCAATTTCACCGACAATCAGGCGGGCACCGGCGCTCGACAGGTGATTGTCATCGGAATACAGCGGTACGCCATTCAACTGTACGATACATCTTCCTTTTACGTAGGTGTTGCACAACGTGGATTCCGGCTTAATGCGAACTAAATTCGGATGTTCACCGATGCTGTCCAAAGCCTCATATGCAGCTTTGTTTCGATCGACGAACGCGCGATGACTTGTTGTTAAGTCATCGGTATTTTTTGGATTGCCCATCTTTAACCTGGCTAAATATCGTGGTAAATCCCAGCCCACTTCGGGTATGGGATAAATGAGGACGACCTTTTTATTCGCGTTAAGGTATTCAACGACGGTCTGAATATACCGCTCCCGAACTCGATTGCGGCGAACGTCTTCGGGGTTTTTAGCCTTTTTATCCTGATCAATAGCGTCTAAGAAAACCGGACCGCCTTCTTCAATTCCTCCTTCCGAATTGTCGTAGCGGTCCTTCTCCAAGTACAAAGTCCAACGAGAGGCAAGAACGACGTATCGATGTGGGTTTGAACCGCGCAAATAGCGAAATACATCGGCGTTGTACTCCGCGCATCGGTGGTCATCTTTTCGATCAACTCGATAGACTCCCAAGGTTGACGGGCAACCCGAATAGGTCATCTCCCTGACCCCCGCTTTTTTCGCCTTCAGTGCCTCACCCAGTTCATACACGAGCGCGTTACCGGTGGAATCACCAATTACCGCGCCGACAACATTCTGGGTATCACCAAACATACAAGACGCCTCAGGCTTAATGTAACGCTTTTCCGTAGACAGGCATTTTCCCTGCTGCGGATTGTTATTGTCTGTTGCTTTTAACAGAGTTCTAACTTCGTCACTGACGCGACTCTCAAAACCATTGTTCGAATAACCAACCAATCCGACCATTAGAAAAAAGATTGTGCCAATCAAACTAAATACGAAAATTGTATTGCGACTGGTTTGTCGCTTACTGCGAAAAGGACGCTCAACGTATCGCCAACTAAAGTAGGCAAGAGCAAGCGAACTGAGCAATAACATGGACAGCATGCTGGTCGTAAGCGCATGTCCGCTATGCAATCGGGCAAACACAAACAGCGGTTGATGGATCAAATAGGTGCTGTAGCTAATCAATCCAATTCCAACCAACAATCTAGTACTCAAGAGCTTGCCCACAGCCGTCTGCGGTGTGGCGCATAAAATCACCAGGGCTGCGCCCACCGTTGGTATCAGCGCATAGATACTTGGAAACGGTGTGGTTTTGTCAAATGAAAAGACTGCGTAGGCGATGATCAGCAGACCTACCGCACTCATGATCTGGTTGACCCAATGACCCGCCCCCGGCGCCAAAACGGAGAATTTTTTTCCGCTGCCAAGATGAAATGCCGTCAACGCGCCAATCAGCAGCTCCCAGCCGCGCGTGGGCAACAAAAAGAACGTTGCCGAAGGATCGTGAAATGCGCCCCATTGCGCCGCGGCGAGACTAAGTGACGCAATGACGATAATGACGCCGACGATCCAGCGCCTGCCAAATTTCCAAGTGACGGAAATAAAAATCGGAAACAACACATAGTATTGCTCTTCTACCGCAAGGCTCCAGGTATGCAAAAGGGGTTTTAGTTCGGCGACCGTGTCGAAATAGCCGCTTTCACTCCAGAACAATATATTTGAAGCAAATACGGAAACCGACGCCAAGCTTTTAGAAAACGCTTTCAAATCGCTTGGCAACATCCAAAACCAAGCAAACGGCAAGCACACCAGCATTACAAAAAATAACGCCGGCAAGATGCGTCTGGCTCGACGTTCGTAAAATCCGACAATGGTGAATGTGCCCTGCTGCTTTTCCGCCAGTATGATCGACGTAATCAGGTAGCCGCTGAGTACGAAGAAAACGTCAACACCGACAAAGCCGCCGCTGAATTGAACGAAGCCCGCGTGAAACAGAAGAACCGGCAATACCGCCACGGCGCGAAGGCCGTCAATTTCTCGTCGGTAGTCCATTGAGGGTTAACTATGAGCCGCGAATATACGCGTATAGTTCATTCGTTCAAGTTTAAACAAGCAACAAGGCGCTGTTGATTCAATCGCCGGGATTCAAAGCGCCGCATCGATCTTTTCCTGATGTAACGCGATGAAGGGCGGGAGATCGTTCTCTGGGACACGGGCGATCAATTTGCCGTCGTCCCGACGCCGCACAGCAATTCAACCGCGTGTAACTAGGCAAAAAAGCCGGCCAGTGGATTCTAGTTGATGGCCCTAAAAACTAACTCAGCTTACCGTGGCACTGCTTGTACTTCTTACCGCTACCGCACGGGCAAGGATCGTTGCGCCCGATCTTCTGACCTTGGCGCACGAAGGGTTGGACCGCCGTGTCGTCGCCTGCTTGCGCGGTTTCCAGCGCTTCTTCGTAGTCGGCGTGGTGATATTGAACATTCTTCGGTTCCGGCACATGCTCGACTTGCTCGGCGGCTTGCTCCACCTCCCGTTCGGTTTCAACGCGCACCAACATGAGTTTCTGTGTCACTTCGCGTTTTACCACGTCCAGCAAGCCGGAAAATAACTCAAACGCCTCGCGTTTGTATTCCTGTTTCGGGTTCTTTTGGGCGTAGCCGCGCAGATGTATGCCTTGGCGCAGATGATCGAGCGCGGCTAGGTGTTCGCGCCAGTGGTTGTCCAAGGTTTGGAGCATTACACCGCGCTCAAATTGGCGCACGTATTCTTTGTGCTCGACCAAGGCGAATTTTTCTTCATACTCGCGTGAGGCGTTTTCCAAGATACGCGTTTTGATTTTTTCTTCGTCGAGGGTCGGCTCTTGTTTAATCCAGTCCGCGACCGGCATCTTGATGTTGAATTCACTCAGCAAAGCCTTTTCCAATCCTGGCGCATCCCATTGTTCTTCCACGCTTTCCGCCGGAATATACACGGTCGCTTCAGCGCTGAGCACGTCATTGCGCATCGCCGAAATGGTCTCGGTGATGTCGGTCGACTCGAGTAATTCATTACGTTGCTGGTAGATCACTTTGCGCTGATCGTTGGCGACGTCGTCGTATTCCAGTAATTGTTTGCGGATATCGAAGTTGCGCGCTTCCACTTTGCGTTGCGCGTTTTCGATGGCGCGCGTCACCCAGCTATGCTCGATGGCTTCGCCTTCCGGCATTTTCAAACGCTGCATGATCGCAGCGACGCGGTCGCTGGCGAAAATTTTCAGCAGCGGATCTTCCAACGACAAATAAAATCGGCTCGAACCCGGATCGCCTTGACGACCGGAACGGCCCCGCAGTTGATTGTCCACGCGCCGCGATTCATGGCGCTCGGACCCGATGATGTGCAAGCCGCCTTCCTTGATCACGTGATCGTGGCGCTGTTGCCACTCGGAACGAATCGCCTCGACACGTCTATTTTTTTCTTCGTCGCTCAGGTTCG
>JANMJR010000104.1:0-2239 GCA_031371465.1 Pseudomonadota bacterium | reverse complement strand
GACGCTGCTCGCGGATCGGGAACAGTTCGAGCGCGGCGCGGGTTTTTTGCTGCGTGATTTGAAGCAGGCCGGCGTCAATGTCATGCTCGACGGCGAACATGCTTCAGCCCACAACAAGGTCATGCTGATCGACGCCGAGGGCGCGAATCCCGTTGTGATCACCGGAAGTTTTAATTTCACCCAGGCGGCGCAAAAATATAACGCCGAGAATGTGGTATTAATTTACGGCGACCGGACGGTGGCTAAGGCCTACCGGGACAATTGGCAATGGCATTGGCAACACGGAACGAAATTTGAATAACGAATCGCCACAACCTTGCACATGGAACTAACCGGCGGCACCCTATTCGCGAGTCTCGTCGAGGCGCTACGCGATCTGCGCAACCCGCTGCTGCTCACCGAACTGGCGGTGATCGCGGCTGCACTCGGCCTCGGCGCACTTGCGGCGTGGTTGTTTCGGCGCCGCAGCGCAACTGCGCCGCCGAGTTGGGAGGTCGGCAAGGGCGGGTTGCTGCGCATCGTGTTCCCGGTTGTCGCCCTGCTTACGGTGGTGAGCGCACGACGCTTCTTGTTGGGCCTCGGCCCCCATCCCTTGCTCGACTTAGCCGTGCCGCTACTCGGTTCCCTGGCATTGGTACGTTTGGCGATTTACATCGTGCGGCGCGTATTTCCGCCGAACGCCGCGCTCAAGGCTTCGGAACGCTTCATCGTCTACAGCATTTGGTCGTTGGTGGCGCTGTACATCGTCGGCGTGCTGCCGCTGTTGATGGAATTCCTCGACGGCATTGGCGTGAACGTCGGCAAGCAGCGCATCTCGGTTTTTTTGATTATTCAGGCGATCGTCACGGTCGTGATCACGGTGGTGATCGCCCTGTGGATCGCGCGCGCCATCGAAAGCCGAGTGATGGGGGCGGCCCATTGGGATGCAAGTTTGCGCGCGGTGTTCATCAAGTTGCTGCGCGTTATTTTGCTGGCGTTGGCGGTGTTGATTGCCCTGCCGGCCGTGGGTATCGATATCACCGTGTTGTCGGTGTTCGGCGGCGCGCTCGGCGTGGGCCTCGGCTTCGGACTGCAAAAAATCGCCAGCAACTACGTCAGCGGCTTTATCATTTTGCTCGACCGCTCGATCCGCATTGGCGATATGGTCACCATCGACCAGCGGCAGGGCGTCGTGTCGCAACTCAACACCCGCTACACCGTGGTGCGCAGCCTGGACGGCACGGAAGCAATCATCCCGAATGAAAGCCTAATTACCGGCACGGTGATTAACCATTCGCTGTCGGATAAGCGCGTGTTGCTGCGCCTACCGCTCCTAATCAGCTACGGCAGTCCAGCGGAATTGGCACAGGATTTATTGACCAAGATCGGCCGCGAGCATCCGCGTGCGCTGAAAGAACCCCAAGCGGGCGCATTTGTCACGGGGTTTGGCGACAACGGCATCGAGCTTGAGCTCTGTGTGTGGATTTCCGACCCGGAGGCGGGGCAAATTCAATTGCGTTCAGAGCTTTTTATGCGAATTTGGCAGATATTTAATGAAAATAGCATCCAAATTCCCTATCCGCAGCGGGAAGTTCGTATCCTCGGAGAGGCCAAATCCGCCCCCTAACCGCGCTGAGAGCCAAGCCAGACGCCGCTCGCAGGCCATTGTTTTAATTAGATTTATATTTTTGGATTGATAACCCGTTATTCGTCATACAAGTTTACAATTCCCCTGCAAATAAGGCTTGCGTCACGGCCCTCTTCGCGTACAATTTGCAACCATTCATGTAATTAAGGAGGGACCTTAGTGGCCCTGTTGAACAGTTTATTGAACGGACTCATCGTTTTGCCCTGGTGGGGTTACATCGTGTTGTGTTTGGGGCTCACCCACATCACCATCGTCGCCGTGACCGTTTATTTACACCGCTACTCGGCCCATCGCGCCCTGGAACTGCATCCGGCGGTATGCCACTTTTTCCGTTTCTGGCTGTGGATGACCACCGGCCAGACTACCAAAGCATGGACCGCCATCCATCGTAAGCACCATGCGCGCTGCGAGACTGAAGAAGATCCCCATAGCCCGCAGATTTTGGGCATCAAGAAGGTCATGTGGCAAGGTGCCGAACTGTATCGCGCCGAAGCAAAAAATCAAGATACATTGGATCGGTTCGGTAGCGGCACGCCCGACGATTTTATGGAAAAGTTTTATGCCAAGCATCACACCCAGGGCGTAACTTTGATGTTGATTATTGACCTCATA
>JANMJR010000084.1:0-11628 GCA_031371465.1 Pseudomonadota bacterium | reverse complement strand
TCGATCTTTTTGCGTTTCGAGAAAGAATTCGAAAGCGGCGCCAAAGGCATCATCGAAATCATGCCGAAAAAAGGCTACGACGACGCGAACAACAACATCATCAACCAAGCGATTTTTTCGTTGCCGATTAAGCCGAACATCAAGCTCTTCGCCGGCCAGATCGGCTCGTGGCAGGGCTACGAATACCAGGCCGCGACGCTGCGCAAAAATATCACCTACAACTTGCTGTACGACTATGCGGAATTTACCTTCATGACCGGCGCAGGGCTCGAGTTCACGCCGGGAGGCAAGCTGAGTGGCAAGGTCATGATCGGCAATCCGGCGACTTTGGCGCGTAACTATTCCAACCGCTCGACCGGTGTCCATGGCCGTTTGGACTACGCCTTGAATGACTATGCGGGTGTCGGCGGAACCATCTATCGCGGCAAGTTGTTCGACAACAATCTCATCAATGTCCAGGCGGATTTTTATCACAACAAAGGCGATTGGAGTTTCGCCGGCCAACTCGATTACGGCAAATGGGACAAGGCGGCAACCAACGGTCTGAACGCGGAATGGATCGGCGTTTCAGCATTGGCGGGCTACAAGTTCACGCCGCGGGCGGAAGGTGTGCTGCGCGCCGATTACATCAAGAACAGCAAGAATGGTGGCGGCATGCCGGGTAATGTGTTCCGCGAAACCTTTGTTCAATCGGACACGAATGGCGATGGCGTGATCGACGCGCTGGATGATCCGGCAATATCGGTGTTGAACGATCCCTTCAGCGGTTTCGGCCCGGAGATCGATCCGTCCACCGGGCTGCCGAACGATGCCAACAGGGGCGCGAATCGTTTCGCGCTAACGGCGACGTTCAACTACCTGCTCGATACCAACGTCACCTTGCGCGCTGAGTATCGTCTTGATGGTTCGAGCTTGCGCACGTTCCTCAACACGAAAGACGGTAGCTATTCCAAGACCAATAGTTTGCTCGGCCTACAATTGATTTATTTCTTCTAACCTGTCGTTCCCGCGTGCCCTTGGGGACGCGGGGACGACACCGTCGGCAGCCTGCGCATGTCATCGTTTTCGCTAAAACCCATCGCCATCCTGGAGTACGACTGCGACAACGGCCCCGCCTATTTCGCCGAGTATTTGCGCAGCGAGAAAATGCCCTTCAAACATCTGCGGATTCACCAAGGCGAGGTGGCGCCCCTATCGATCGCAGCCTATGGCGGCCTATGTTTGATGGGCGGTTCACCGAGCGTCAACGACGATCTGCCGTGGATCGACGACGTGCTCGCGCTCACCCGCGAGGCGATCGCCAGCGACGTTCCGGTAATCGGCCACTGCTTTGGCGCACAACTACTAGCGAAAGCGCTTGGCGGTGTGATCCGTGACAGTATCGAGCCGGAAGTCGGCTGGGGCGATTGCGAAGTAGAGCATAACGAAATAGCGCGCGCCTGGTTCGGAACCGTCCGCGAGTTTCCCGCCTATCAGTGGCATTTCGAAACGTTCACGATTCCGCAAAATGCGACGCGCATTTTGCGCGGCGTGAATTGCGAAAATCAAGCGTTCGTGCTCGGTCCGCATATTGGATTTCAGCCGCACATTGAAGTTGACGAAAAAGTGATTCGATTGTGGGCCGATAAAGATCGCGCCATGTTGAAAAAACTATCCGGCCCCGGCGTGCAAAGTTATACGACGATGTTGAAAGAAACGAAGAAGAAATTACCTGCGATGCGCGTGGTGACGCAGCAGGTTTACGGCGCGTGGTTAGCGAACGTGTTGGAACGGCAGATGTTGCTTACAACGTAGGTAGTCATTGCGAGGAGTGAAACGACGAAGCAATCTGGTTTTTAACGTGGCTAAGTACGAGATTGCTTCGTCGTTTCACTCCTCGCAATGACAATTCCAAAGCGGATTCGCAGTGACGTCGATGTTTTTTTGATTTTCCGAAGAGCCCATGTCAACGGGGTAGCCCTGGCCCTAGGCCAGTGGCTAGCCTAGGGCTACCCGGTAGGCTAGCCACTGGCGTTGGGACATCGGGATGGGTCTGTGTCGTGCCAATACGATGAACTACTGAACCTGAATCCCGGCAATCAGCCAAGCGCCTTTCGCATCCTTGGCATCTTTAACGACGTGCCACACTTCATCCAGCGGCTCGGCGCCGGCGTTTTCATCTTCGCGGATAAGCCCAGTGAAACGCACGCTGGCGATTTCGCGCTCGCCTTCGGTGACGACTTCCAGTAAATCAGCGTCCAATTTCAATACTTCGACGCGCTGCTTGGCAGCGCCGCGCTCCTGAATTTGCATCGCGATTTCCGCGTACAACTCGGGCGAAGTGTAGTCGCGAATGTCGTTCAGATCGCCCGCATCGTTTGCCGCTTGCAGGCGATGGAACGATACTTTCGCTTGGCGTAAAAATCCCTCGACATTGAAGCCGGCTGGATAAAGCTGCGGCATGGTCACTTGCCCCCCGGCCGATTGGAACGTACCGATGTCAGCCGTGGGCGCGACGCGATTGTCGCCGTTTGCATCTGGCGTCCGGGCGTATTGCATGCCCTGCGCGTTCGGCTGGTTTCGTTTTTGCCACGCCGACATCAAGAAACGGATCACCACAAACGCTAAAATCACCATCAGGATATTGCCCAGGATGCCGGCCATGGCGCTGCCGCCGAACATGGACATCATCAATGCGCCGAGACCGAATCCCATCAGCGGACCAAGCCAGCGTGACATGCCGGTCTTAGCCGGTGCGCCGGCCTGTTGCGGCTGCGCTACTGGCGCTTTTTGCGCCTGCGGCGGCAGCGAGCGCTGCATGCCGCCAGAGCGTCCGCCCCCGAAACGCCGTCCCGCTTCGGAATCGAGCGGCGTCAACAACGTTGCCGTGAAAAACAAAACCGTCAAAACCGCAAATAATCTGGCCATGCAACACTCCTGGGAAATTCGTTCAATTAATCAGCACTGATGATACACCCTCGGTGACTGACTCGGGCCAATGATAAATGGCGCCGACATGCCCGGAAATCAATGGCGAAAGTAAGTTTTTTGACTCGACCGTTATACTTGCCAAGAAAATTGAAACCGAGTACTAATTCTATTGTTACAGACAAATGCCCACCATACTTTCGCATCCCGCCGTGCCGTTCGCTATTGCGCTTAGCTTAGGCTCGCGGCGAATTTCGCCTCGCCTAGTTTTATTGAGTGTTTTGGCGTCCATCGCACCGGACATCGACGTTGCTGCGTTCTAAAGTCGGCATTGCCTATGCCAATGAATTTGGCCATCGCGGATTTAGCCATTCCTTGGCCTTCGCTGGCGTGCTAGGAATTACTGCGGCGCTCTTCGCCCCGGAGTTACGCACGAAGCGAAGGACCGCAACCCTATTCATTTTCTTCGCCGCAGCGTCTCACGGATTGCTCGACATGTTGACCAACGGCGGCCTTGGCGTTGCACTATTCTGGCCGATTACCGATGCGCGATACTTTTTTCCGCTTCGAGTTATTGACGTTTCACCGATTGGCTTACATCGATTTTTGGGGTCTTCCGGCATGCGCGCCCTGAAGTCTGAGCTTTTGTGGGTATGGTTGCCGACAATGTTTTTGGGTCTCGTTGCCTACCTCGTGCGGCGAGTGAGGGCGCGTTGAAATTTCCTTTGGCGTCATCCTGGGTCCGTCGCTGCGCTCGAGGGTAAACTATTCGAAGGATCTGCTTTTGGTCTTTTAGCGCCGCATAAAAGCAGATTCTTAGTCGCGGCGTTTATCCCAAAGGAAACGCGGGACGCCTCAGAATGACAGGTAAGTTTTAGCCCACCTTCGCCACCACCCGCGCCACGCCTAGCTTCTGGGCATAGCGTTCCTCCATCTCGCGGCGGAATTGGATCGCAGCCGCAGCGCCGTCGAACGCCACGTCAGTCCACGTGACTGGCGCACCCATCGCCACGGGCCGCACCAGCTTTAGATGATGGGCCAGGCCGATCGGCAAGCCGCCCAGGCGCAGCGAATCCGCCGCCGGCATTAACTTGCCCCAGACGGTGAACCCGCCTTCGCCATCGAGCACTTCGCCGGGCTTTAACTCGCGCTTAGCGGTGGCGACGACGTCGCCGATGAAGTCCTGCGCTTGGCCGGTGGGTTCCTTGCGGATCGCCGCGTGGGCGACACTTAAGCCCAGTTCCAAGCCGATCAAATGGAACGGTTTGTACATGGAGGAATATTCGCCGGAAGCGTCCGTGACTAAGCCGTATTCCTTAAAGCAGCGGCGCACGTAGTCGCTGCCTGCGGAGAACGTGACGTAAACGCCCCAGCGCAAATCGCGGTCAACCTTCGTGTTGTCGCGATTCATGCTGGAGATGACTTCGACTTGGCCGGCGTGATGCAATTGGCCGCCGGCGGATTTTGGCTTGAGGATATGCGCCAATTCATCGACGCTGCAAGCCGGAAAATTCAGGCCGTCGGGCGCAGGCGTGAGGCCGGTCGCATTCGCGACGGCGGCCATTTCGATGCCGGATTTCGTGCCGTCCAAAAACGAGTTGAACATCTGGGCGTTCATACCGCCTTTGGCGGCGTCTTCGGCGGAGAGGCCGTAGTGTTGCCACACGGTGTCCGGGGTCGAGGCATGATAGCCGGGCAAATATTTCGTGCCCTTGCCGGCGGCGACAACGTCAAAGCCCGCACCGCGCGCCCATTCGACTTGCTCGCAAATCAGCGCCGGTTGGTCGCCGTAGGCCAGGGAATAAACAATACCGGCGCTGCGCGCTTTTTCCGCCAACAGCGGGCCGGCGAGAGCGTCCGCTTCGACATTGACCATCACCATGTGTTTGCCATGCTTGCAGCAATGCAATACGTGATGAATGCCCAACGCCGGGTTGCCGGTGGCGTCAATGACAACTTCGATTTCATCGCTGGCGATTAGCGCGTCGGCGGAATCGAGCAGATAGGTCGTCCCTTTTGATTTGGCCTCGGCGAAGGATTTTGCCGTGAAGCGATCTTCGCTCCAACCGGTGTTGAGCAATGCTTGCTTGGCTCGGGAAGGCGAGAGATCGGCGACGGCGACCAGGTGAATGCCGACGGTGCGCCGGGCCTGGGAAAGATACATGGAGCCAAATTTGCCTGCACCGATTAAACCGACGCGAATGGGATTGCCCGCGGCAGCGCGGGCTTCTAAGGAGCGGAGTAGGTACATGCTGGCTTTCCTGGTTTGAAGTGAACGAAATTATAAACCCTCTCGCGACCCATGTTTAGAGGGCCAAAATGTTCGCGGCTGTGCGACTAACCCAGGAGCCAATAATCATCCGGCTTTGCGCGCATGCCACGCCACGAGCCAGTATCCAAGCAACTGCTGGCGAATCGGTCTCAGTAGGGGCGCCGAAAATGTATTCGATCGCCGCATAAATACCTCTAGCGGAAGGGCCGCAAAAGTGGTAATTTTCGGTTACGCAGCATTGGAAGTCCCTTTAGACTTACCGAAGCGGCTAAAACAAGTACGATTGGAGGAATGTCACATGGTTGGGCCACAGAATAATAATGTTCCGCAACGGGCATTGTTTGCGCACTCAGTTCGTCTCACCGCGTCACGCTACGGTTGGTGTGAGCCACGGTCGTTCCTTTTACATTCGCAACCAATCAATCACGCAGTTAAGGTAGTTTTGAGGTCGGCAGTCTAGCAGCAAGTCGGTGCGCGTTTCGGCTTGGCCGCGGCGCGTTTCATAATTACGTATGGAGGGGCTTTTCATGGCAATTTCGATCAGCGTAAACGGTAAATCTCAGCAGGTTGATGCACCTGCGGAGATGCCGTTATTGTGGTTGCTCCGGGATACTTTAGGTATGACCGGAACAAAATTTGGTTGTGGTGTGGGGTTGTGCGGCGCCTGTACCGTGCATGTGGATGGACAGGCAGCGAAGGCGTGTGTGACCACCGTCGGCGAATTGGCCGGCAAAAAAGTGACGACCATCGAAGGCTTGTCGGCCGATGGCAATCACCCAGTGCAAAAAGCCTGGCGCGCGCACAACGTGCCGCAATGCGGCTACTGCCAAGCGGGGCAAATCATGCAAGGCGCTGCGTTGCTTTCGGAAAACAAAAATCCGACCGATGCGCAGATCCTCGAAGCAATGTCGGGAAACATCTGCCGTTGCGGTTGTTATCAACGTATTTTTGCGGCCGTTAAATCCGCTGCAAAGGGGGCGTAAGATGAAAACCGAAAATTTCACTAATCACACGATTCTCGAAAACGTTAGTCGCCGCGATGTTCTGAAGGGCGTCGTTGCCACGGGTGGGTTTGTGCTTGCCGGGCAATTCATTCCCGGTATCGCCAATGCGGACGAAAACGCTTACAACACCGGCGCGGGCGGCATGCCCGGCGGCGTGGTGTCCGATCCTCATGTCTATGTGTCGATCGCTGTCGATGGCACGGTGACGATCGTATCGCACCGTTCGGAAATGGGTACCGGTTCGCGCACCAGCTTGCCGATGGTTGTCGCTGACGAAATGGAAGCGGATTGGTCGAAAGTTAAGATTGTCCAAGCGCCCGGCGATGAGCCGAAGTATGGCAATCAAGACACCGACGGGTCGCGCAGCATGCGCCACTTCATCCAGCCGATGCGTACTTGCGGCGCCGCAACACGCTTGATGCTCGAGCGCGCCGCAGCGTTGACCTGGAATGTGCCGGACACCGAAGTTCGTGCGCAAATGCACAAAGTTGTACATACCCCCTCCGGCAAGAGCTTGGGCTATGGCGAATTGGCCGCGGCCGCCGCCGCGCTCAAGACTCCGCGCGCTGGCGATATCACGCTGAAGAAGCCGTCCGAGTTTCTTTACATCGGCAAAGGTAATGTGCCGCTTTACGACTTGCACGATATCACCACCGGCAACACAACTTACGGCCAAGATGTCAAAGTTCCGGGCATGAAGTTCGCTGTTGTCGCGCGTCCGCCGGTTGTGGGTGGCGAAGTGGTTTCCTATGACGAAGCTGCGGCAATGAAAGTGCCGGGCGTGATCAAGGTCGTGAAAATCCCCGCCACCAAAGCGCCGGCAAAATTCGGCCCGTTGGGCGGTGTTGCGGTCATCGCGGAAAATACTTGGTCGGCGATGCAAGGCAGGAGCAAGCTCAACGTGAAATGGAATGACGGCCCCAACGGCAGTTACGATTCCGATGCGTTCAAAAAGCAAATGCAAGCAACGGCACGCCAACCCGGCAAGGTCGAGCGCAACGAAGGCGACTTCGATGCAGCGATCAAGACGGCGGCGAAGGTGATCGAGCGCGAGTACTACATTCCGCACTCATCCCACGCAACCATGGAACCACCTGCGGCGACCGTTAAAATTGCCGATGGAAAAGCCGAAGTTTGGGCTTGCGTGCAAAGCCCCGGCGGCACTCGTGGCGATGTCGCCGCGCTGCTTGGCATGGACCAAAAAGATGTCACAGTTAACGTCACGTTACTCGGTGGCGGTTTCGGCCGTAAGTCGAAATGTGACTTCGTATTGGAAGCCGCAACGCTGTCCAAAGCCATGGGCGGCGCGCCGATTAAGGTCGTATGGACTCGCGAAGACGACATCCAGCATGCCTTCTACCATTCTGTTTCCTACCAGCATGTCACCGCCGGTTTGGACAAAGACGGCAAAGTCATTGCCTGGCGCCAACGCAGTGTCTCGCCGTCCTTGATGTCGAACTTCATGCCCGATCCGAAACGCGAAAGCGCGCTGGAACTGGGCTTGGGCTTGATCGATACACCGTTCAATGTGCCTAACCTGCGCCTGGAAACCGGCGAAGCGGTTTCCCACACCCGGATCGGTTGGTTCCGTTCGGTGAACAATATTCCGCACGCATTCGCCATGCAATCCATGGTCGCGGAATTGGCGGCCGAACAGGGCAAGGACCAGAAAGACTTCTTGCTGCAAATGATCGGCCCAGCGCGTATCGTTGATCCGCGCAAGACCGTCACCAGCGAGCTGTGGAACTACGGTGATCCGTTCGATACCTATCCGATCGATACCGGCCGTATGCGCAAAGTGGTCGAACTGGCTGCCGAAAAAGCCGGTTGGGGTCGTAAGATGGAGAAGGGTCATGGCCTGGGCATCGCGGTACAACGCAGCTTCCTAAGCTATGTGGCAACGGTGGTCGAGGTCGCTGTTGACGACAAGGGCAACGTCAGTGTGCCGCGCGTCGACACCGCGATTGACTGCGGTTTCCATGTCAACCCCGAGCGGATCGCGTCGCAAATTGAAGGCGCCGCGGTGATGGGCCTTTCGATTGCGAAGTACACGCAGATCACCTTCAAAAACGGTCGCGTTCAGCAAAGCAACTTCAACGATTACCAAGTTTTGCGTATCGGCGAAGGTGCGATGGATGTTCGTACCCATATCGTTCCGCACGGCCAGAATGTGCCGTCGAGCGGCGTGGGCGAGCCCGGCGTACCGCCCTTCGCACCGGCGTTCACCAACGCAGTGTTTGCCGCTACCGGCAAGCGTATCCGTGAACTGCCGCTCGGCAATCAGTTGAGCGTGTAACGAAAATCTCTTCGGGGCGATCCCCCGAGGAAACATTACTCCTCTACGGAGTTGTTCGGCGCCCACTCGAATTTGAGTGGGCGTTTTTCTTTCTCGAGTGACCGCAGTTCACTGCGAGACAGCGCAACGGGTGCGCGAACAATGCTATGCTGCAAGGCGCAGCGTCGTTGCGACAACCCGAGTAGTATTTAGGCCATCATTACCCGCACAACGGGTCTGCTTAGATCGTGCGAAGGCTGCTAGCCTAACAATTTTGAGGAGAAGCACATCATGCAAAGTGATAAACCAACCCAGTTCATCGATCTTGAAAAACCCCTGACGACGAAAAGCGTGCAGCGCGAGCCGAAAGCGTTCAGCCGTCGTGATTTTCTCACGCGCACTGCCGCCGCCACCGCCGCTGTGGCCGCATCGCCGCTGGTCATCGCCGGCGCCGACAAATTCGGCCGCGATCGCGATTGGACCGGCAACGATCCGGTGACCTATCCGGAACCTGCTTGGGAAGTAAAAGACAAGCGCTTCAGCGGCCGTCAAGGCAACGCGACGTTACAGCGCATTTGGCACGGCATGGGCAACGACGCGTCGCTGTGGAACGAAGGCCCGGTGTGGATGGGTGATTGGGGTTGCTTGTTGTGGAGCGATATTCCGAATCACCGTGTATTGCGCTGGAATGAAGACGATGGCCACGTTAGCGTGTTCCAAACCGAATCGGGTTATTCCAACGGTCACTCGCGCGACAATCAAGGTCGTCTGATCGCCATGGAACATGACACGCGCCGCGTTCGCCGTCGCGAATATGACGGCACGTGGACCACCATCGCCGATGGTTTTGACGGCAAAAAACTCAACGCGCCGAACGATGCCGCCACCCACGCCGATGGTTCCATTTGGTTCACCGATCCGGGCTACGGCATTCTTGGTCCGTACGAAGGGCACAAAGCGGAATTCGAATTGCCGACGCGTGTGTATCGCATCGATGGCAAAACTGGCAAGCTGTCCGTGATTTCTGAAGGCAAAATTCGCCGTCCGAACGGCTTATGTTTTTCGCCCGACTTCAAAAAATTGTATGTGGTCGACACCGGCGCAACCGATGGTCCGTACCCTGCTGACGTCACCGTATTCGACGTCAACAGCTCAGGCGCCGGCGTCACCGGTGGCAAGCAGTTCGCCGACTTCGCGCCGGGCTTCACCGACGGCGTGCGTTGCGACACCGACGGCAACGTGTGGTGTGGTTGGGGCTGGGGTGGCATGGACACCAACGGCGTGCGCGTGCATGCGCCCGACGGAACCTTGCTGGCATTTCTGCACACACCAGAGGTCATTGCCAACCTGTGTTTCGGCGGCGCCAAACGCAATCGTTTGTTCATGACCGGCAGCACCTCAATCTACGCGATATATGTCAATGCCGTAGGCGCTGCACTGTCGTAAGCAAAGCAAGTTGAAGCAAGCCCGCGGGCCGAATGGTTTGCGGGCTTTTTATTTGGCGTTGGCGGACTCCGGTGATCTTGATAGCGCATTACGGCAACGTGTTCACAAATTCTGCTGCGCGTAAACACAACATTTTTCTATTTTGCGGTTTACCCGCAGGCGCCGACGAAGCCTGTGTGAAAACTCCAAAAACTTTCTCGCCATATCAAATATAGGGTACCTCAAACCTTTCGCCGGTCGACGATCATCGCGTATCCGCGATTCTGTGCGGTCGATTTCGACCCATAGCAGTCGGTGGGCTGTTCCAAAACCGGACGTTCAACGTTCGCGTTGTGCGGCGCCGCATGGCAGCGTAGCGAGCTGGAGGCGTCGGTCATGAACGCGTTGTAAGATCGAACATTCAAAGTATGCCCCAGGGTTTTAGGACCTTAACCGGACTACCCGGCCAGTATTTTCCAATCGTAAGATGAGGCTGAAATACTTTAAATCATGCGGCGGATTTGGATCGACGATTAATAGATTGAAACAGTCGTTTTCTAGCTTGTTGTACTTTACTTGCAGCGTCAATATCGCTTAAGGCATTAGCGTCGTGTTCAAGTGATTCAGTCGTGATGCCAGGCTTGAGGTAATTCTCGTAGGCCGTGACGGTTTTCAGTCGCTCCCAAGGCGTCATGATTTGATCGTGTGGATAGGTTTTGCGAATCTTTCCTTTGGCGTCGATGGTATCGACAGCGAAGTAGCAAGGTCGATGGAAGTTGAGGTAGGGATTCATCGCGTCGGTGTAGAACTCATTGATGGCCACCGCATGTTTTTGTGGGATATGACTGTAGCCCATCGCCTTGCGGATCACCGCCCCATTTTTGCATTCGGCGAGCGCATTATCGTTGGTCTGGCGCGGCCGAGACTTGGTGAATTCAATGCGTAGTTTCTCGAGCAACTCAGCGGTTTTGTGGTTGACGTATTCTGAGCCTGAATCGGAATGAAAGCCGCGAATGGCAAAGGGAAAGCCATCCAGCAACAAATTAATCACCGGCAACAAATAAGCTTCGCTGATATGTTCCACCGCAGCCACCAGTTCCCATTGAGTTACGATATCGACCGCGTTGATGTGGTAAACGCCTTTCATGCCATCCAAATCACCCTGGTGCACCGTATCGATGCGGATATAGCCAGGCACACCCTCGGGAGCGGGCGCTTTGCGAGTGCCGATAGCGACCGGCGCGGGTCGCGTGCGATGCCACACCAGACGTTGTTTGCGGTAAGGTTCACTGCGGCGCAGGTTGTACAGGTGAGAGACCGAGATCTGGGATAGCCGAGTGTAGCGCGCATCGCCGAACTGCTCGATGGCCCGGCGCAGCAACACTTTGGTGGCCGGCCCCGAGAGCGTATTGTGTAAGCCATCGGTCTGCGCCAGCAATGCGATGTCTTCAGCCGTGTACTGGCGAGCAAAACTGGTCCGGCTGATCTGCTTGCGCGGCGTGAGTGACTGGGTATCCCGAAATTGCGCGATCAGCTTGGATAGATGCTGCCGTGAGTAGCCGGTCAAGCGCTGCATATACACAAACAACACGCCGCGCGGGCCTTTGCTCAACCGAAAGTACCGATATCGCCGCAGCACCGTTGCGATAAAGCTACGTAGCGCGGCCACGTCGGTCGGGTTGGAAAACACGACCTCCGCCGTGCCTTCCAAAAACTCCTTAATTTGCTCGATTGTGTCGAGCTTT
>JANMJR010000069.1:0-5890 GCA_031371465.1 Pseudomonadota bacterium | reverse complement strand
TTCTTCGTAGTTGAGATTGTCGCCGTGCTGGTGATGGCGCTCATCATTCAACGTCTCGGCGAAGTCGTGGAGATTCAGCCGAGCTATGGCGAAGCCTTCATTCTCGCGGCTATCGCGCCGACGCCACTGTGGCTGGCCACGCTATTTTTCTTCGTTCCCAGTGTTGCGCTTAATCTGGTGATCGGTGCGCTCGCCATGATGGCGGCCGCCGGCCTCACCTACAACGGCGTGGGTCCGGTATTCAGGCTGGACGATAAGGGTAAAACATTGTTGCTTGCAGGGGCCATCTTTGCCGCTGGAATGGTGGCGTGGGTCGTGCTCATGGTATTGACGCTGTTGGTGTGGGGCTACCAGTAGGCCCTTATGAAGAGGGGAAGTGGATCAGGGTGGTTTAGCGCCATGGCGAATAAGGCTTGGCTTGTCGAGCGTCGGCATTATTCGCATGAATAGTCAGACCGATAGCCAACCGCCGAAAATCGATCCGGTCACCGAGCAAGCGCTGTATGCCGTTCGGGAGAAGATATTTCCCCGTGCCGTCACAGGCGTCTTCGCGCGCTGGCGCGTGGCGCTGGTGATCACTACGCAACTGGTGTTCTATGGCACACCGTGGCTTATTTGGAACGCTCGCCAGGCGGTTCTATTCGACCTCGTCAATCGCAAGTTCTATATCTTTGGTCTGGTATTGTGGCCGCAGGACTTTATCTATCTCGCGGCAATGTTGGTGATCAGCGCGCTGACGTTGTTCTTGTTTACCGCGGTGGCGGGTCGGCTGTGGTGCGGCTACGCGTGTCCCCAGACGGTTTACACCGAAATATTCCTTTGGATCGAACGCAAGATTGAAGGTGATAGGGTCAATCAAATCAAACTCGACAAGCGGCCCTGGGGGCCGCACAAGATCGCGCTCAAGGGCGCCAAGCACGCCGCTTGGATCGCGTTGTCGTTGTGGACGGGCTTTACCTTCGTCGGCTATTTCACGCCGATCCGATTGCTCGGCCTTGAGGTTTTTACCGCCACGTTAGGCCCCTGGGAAATGTTTTGGATCATGTTCTACGGCCTTGCCACGTATGGTAACGCGGGCTGGTTACGCGAGCAGGTGTGCAAATACATGTGTCCGTATGCCCGCTTCCAGAGTGTGATGTTCGATTCCGATACCTTGATTGTGAGCTACGACCCGGCGCGTGGCGAGCCGCGCGGGCCGCGTTCGAAATCAGTTGATCGCAAGTTGCAGGGTCTGGGTGATTGTGTCGATTGCAATGTGTGCGTGCAGGTGTGTCCCACCGGAATTGATATTCGCAACGGGCTTCAATACGAATGCATCGGCTGCGCCGCGTGCATTGACGGTTGCGATCAAATCATGGACAAAATGGGTTATCCCAAGGGGCTGATTCGCATGACCACTGAGCACGCGCTCGCAGGGAAGTACCCGGAGAAGCATTTCCTCGCCCACATCGCCCGCCCGCGCGTATTGCTTTACAGCGGCATCCTGGCCGCCATCGTGGTCGCTTTTTTCACCTCTCTATATATGCGTGAACCGCTGCGCGTAAACGTATTGCGCGACCGCGCCGCATTGGAGCGTGAGTTGGCTGACGGCAGCATCGAAAATGTGTATCGGTTGCAGATCATGAATATGGCCGAAGTCCCGCGGCGTTTCAAGATCAGCGTGAGCGGTATTGTAGGGGCGAGCGTAGAGCACAGGCCGTTTGTCTTTGTCGACGTGCTGCCGCTCGATTCCAGAGATGTGCCAATGGATGTTTATGCTGATCCGCGCAACGTGGCGACGCGGCGGCAACCGATTGAGTTCCACGTCGTTGCAGAAGATGATTCTGCTGTTGCCGTCTCGGCGAATTCCGTATTTTTCAGTCCATAGGCTATGGCAACATCTGACGTTAAACCCTGGTACCGCGAACCCTGGCCGTGGTTATTGATCGCGGGCCCGCTCGCGGTCGTAGTCGCGAGTGGCATTACGTTTTGGCTTGCGATCGTAAACAGGGACCCACTGGTAGTCGACGACTATTACAAGGCGGGCAAGGCCATTAACAAGACATTGCAACGCGACGCCTACGCACGGGCCCTCGGCCTTGGCGCTGAAATGAACGCCGGCGGTGGAAGCGTTTCGATTATGCTGCGCAGCAGGGAAAATATACTACTGCCTTCCCGGCTGCGCCTGTTGCTGACGCATGCGACACAGATCGAAAAAGACCGGGTTGTTGTTTTAAGTGGTTCCGCGCACGGCCGCTATGACGGCGCGCTGGCGCTTATTGAACGCGGGCGCTATCGCTTGACGCTCGAAGATTTCGAGCGCACTTGGCGCCTTACCGCTGACTGGCAGGCGGGCTCGGGACAAGCGTCCGTCTCCATGGGAAGCCAGTAGCCGCGGCGTCGCGAGCAATCATGACCGAAGGCCTCTTGAGCGCGCTGATTCTGGGTCTGGTAAGCGCCGGGCATTGTGCGGGCATGTGCGGTGGTATCGTTGCCGCATTGAGCTTACCGGCGACTGGCGGTCAAGCGATTGCGACGCAACTCGCCTACAATCTGGGCCGCATCACCACTTATGCCGCGCTGGGCGGCATCGCCGGTGGGATCGGCGGGGCGAGCCTGCTTCTGGAGCATGTATTTCCCATTCAATCCGCATTGCGTTTCTTGGCGAACTTGATGCTGGTCGCGCTTGGCTTGTACCTGATGGGATTTACCCGAATGCTCGCGCCTATCGAGCGCGGTGGTTACGCTATCTGGCGTAGGGTCCAACCCTTCACGGCAATGTGGTTGCCGGCGGATCGGCCCCATCGCGCTCTGGCGCTCGGCGCGCTGTGGGGATTTCTTCCCTGTGGTTTGGTGTACTCCGTAATGGTGACTGCGCTTGCTTCTGGCGGCGCGGCGCGCGGGGCATCGACCATGCTCACCTTCGGCCTTGGGACATTGCCCGCGCTGCTATTCTCGTCGTTGTTGTTGCGCCAACCGAAGCGCTTTAAACAAGTCCGCGTAGTTCGTACGAGTTTCGGTGCGCTTATTATGGCCCTTGGACTATTCGGGCTCTTGCACACCATGCACACGGTGACTGCATAGCGATGCAGACTCACCGGTAGTTCGTTACCTCGCTCCGGCTGCAGTAGTGCAGCCACCGCGACTCGTGTCAGCCCTGGGTATGCAGAGTGCCCGCGCGACTAGTCGCCTACGTCCGACAACCCGAGGAGAGTTTTCGCGATTTTGGATGCTCAGTCGGAATTCTCCGTCGGCACGACAACAACCGGAATTTTCGCGGCGTGCAAGATTCTTGTTGCGGTCGAACCAAGCAAAAGGTTGCCGATCGCGCCCATGCCGCGCGACCCGATCCATATTAGATCGGATTGCTGGGATGCCGCGAATTTTTGAACTTCCGTTGCCGCCTCACCAATCAAGGAGCGCGTTTCAAACAGCAGCCGCGCATCAAGTAAAAGTCGCCTCGGTTCGTTAAGATGTGTCTTGGCCTCGTCTCGATAGTAACTGTCGACAGTCTGTTGACTCAGCCGTGTTCCGAGCAAGGTCCCGATTGGCTGCAATGGCCGATGCACATAGACCAGATCGATCTTGGGTATGTCGCGAAACCAGGGGACTCGCTGGATGAGGAACCGCACCGCGAAATTGCTATGTTGGGAACCATCGACGGCGAGCAGGATTTTCATTTATCGCAACCACGGTTGAAATCAATAGCCCAGTCTAGAACGTTGTTTCCTATTTGCTATTGATCTTGGTCAAATCACGGAACAGCCCAAATGGCTGGGGTGTACGGCGCTAAAAGTAACCGCGAATGGCTAAGGATGGGTCGGGCTGACAACGCCGTTCGACGCGAGCTTAAGCGTGTGGCCGGCGATGATCTGTTCCTCATCGGTCAGCAGAGCCCAAACCGAGACGGCGCTGTCGGTGGCGCTGATGCGCGGTCCATGCGCGACGTTCGCGGCGGAATCGAGATGAATACCTGACCATGCCGAGGATTCGCAAATACGCTGGCGGATGGCGGCGCTATGGCTGCCGATTCCGCCGGTAAATATCAGTGCGTCCAATCCCCCGAGCGCCGCGATCAGGCCGCCGATCTGCCGCGCCGCGCCGTAGACGAAAAGCGCAATAGCTTCGGCAGCGCGCGGCGAATCACTTTCGAGTAACTCGCGCATATCCGCGCTGAATCCGGAAACGCCGAGCAACCCGCTGCGTCGGTATAAGAGATCGGTTATCTGTTCCGCACTGAGTTTCTTCTCAATGAGAAAATGTAAGATCACGCCGGGATCGATGGCGCCGCAGCGCGTTCCCATCAATAGGCCGTCCAGCGCAGTAAACCCCATGGTTGTGGCGACGCTGCGGCGTTCGCGCATGGCGCACAAGCTCGCGCCGCTACCCAGATGCGCCACTATCACGCGGCCATTGGCCAGGTCGCCTAAGTAATTGGGTAGCACGCTCGCGATAAATTCATAGGACAAACCGTGAAACCCGTAGCGCTGCACGCCATCATCAAAATACTCAATTGGCAAGCCGAACATTCGTGCGAGGCGCGGTTGCGTCAAATGGAAGGCGGTGTCGAAGCATGCGACTTGTGGAATGTTCGGCCACAATCGTTGTATCGCGCGGATCGCGGCGAGATTATACGGTTGGTGTAAGGGCGCCAACGGGACATAGGATTCCAGCTGTGCGAGGACTTGATCGTTCAACAGAATCGGTTCGCCAAACGCATCTCCACCATGCACGACTCGATGGCCAAATGCCGTGAGGCTTGCGGCGAAGCAGCGCTTCAGCCACTGAAGTGAATAGTCGAGCAGTGCTTGAATATCTATCGATCGGCTTGATTCAATATCGATAGGCTGATCCACAACCATCGCGCCGCGTTCATTGACTACGCTAAATCGGGCGCCATCTGCGTTAAGTTCCGCAATACCGCGATGGGTTGCCCGCCCGCCATCGCCGCCGCCGGCGACGTCGTATACGGCGAATTTCACCGTCGCCGACCCGGCATTGATGACCACAATCAAGTTACTCACTGAAGCGTGTTGCGACGATGATGGGCGATGATTTGCGCCACCAAGCAAGATGCGCGGCGTTCAAAGGCATGGTCCGCTCGGCTGGTCAGAACGATCGGGACGCGCGCACCCAAGACGATCCCGGCAGCGCGTGCGCCGGCCAAGTACTGCAACTGCTTGGCCAGCATGTTCCCTGCCTCGAGGTCGGGAACCACCAGCACGTCGGCCAAGCCCGCGACAGGGGATAGCAAGTTCTTAACTTTAGCAGCCTCGGGCGATATCGCATTGTCAAAGGCGAGGGGGCCATCCAGCGCGCCACCAACGATTTGGCCGCGTTCCGCCATTTTGCATAGTGCCGCTGCGTCGAGGGTCGAGCGAATCTCGGGATTGACGGTCTCGATCGCCGATAAGATCGCGACCTTCGGTTCATTTATTCCGAGAATGTGGGTGAGGTCGATCACATTTTGTACGATGTCGCGTTTTTCCATCAGTGTTGGGTAGATATTGATCGCGGCGTCGGTGAGAAAAAGTGGGCGTGGACAATTGGGCACATCCAGAATGAAGACGTGGCTCATTCGACGCCCGGTGCGCAGGCCCGTTTCATGCGCCACTACCTCGGCCATCAATTCGTCGGTATGCAAGCTACCCTTCATCAGTGCTTCCGCGTTACCCTCACGCACCAACGCCACTGCCTTCGCCGCCGCGTCGTGACTGTGGGCTGCGGGCGCCACTTCATAGGGCGAGAGATCGAAACCAAGCGCCTCGGCGAGGGTTCGTAGTTTTTTTTCCGGTGCGACGAATATCGGGACAATCAATCCCGCATTAGCCGCTTCCATGGCCCCACTCAGAGATTCTTTATCACACGGGTGAACGATGACGGTCACCACCGGAGCAAGTCCCGTGGCCAG
>JANMJR010000050.1:0-3148 GCA_031371465.1 Pseudomonadota bacterium | reverse complement strand
TGGCGCGGGCGGCGCAAGCATACGGCTGTGGCCCAATCGCAGCGCGGCTCTCCAGGCCCTATGCTTGGACAGCCAGCATCCAGGGGCTGGCCTTGGGCCACCGGGTGGCCTCGGGCCACCGGGTGGCCTCGGGCCATGCGTTATCCAGCCATGGCGCCCTGGCGAAAATTTATCGCTGTCTTTGTTCTGCGGGAACGGCGCGGCGTTATTACTCGCGGTGAATCGGCAGCAGGTCTCCTGGCATCATAATGGCGTCGCGCTCGATGGTTTAAGCGTCAACGCGCTGCCGCGCGGGTCGGAAGACTATCAAGCGCTGGCGCGGCAGATTGCGCAGGCGCTGCCGGGATTGTGGGGATACATCGGCGTCGATGTGATTCGATCTGAAGCCGGCGCGCTCAGCGTGCTGGAAATCAATCCGCGCTTGACGACGTCTTATTGCGGTTTGCGCGATGCCTTGGGAATCAATGTCGCGAAATTAGCGTTGCGGCCCATGCAAGATGCTGTGCCGCCCGTGCTCGAATGCATTCGCGATCGCGCGCTGCAACTGGATTTTTCCAGCGCCCTTGTCTGACGCGATCATCGGCTGGGATGTCGGCGGCGCGCATCTGAAGGCGGCGCGCATTGATGCCGCGGGCGCCGTGTGTGCGGTGATTCAAGTGCCGTGCGCGTTATGGCGTGGGCTCGGGGAATTGCGCCAAGCCATGGCGGCTGCCTGTTCCCACGTCGGTCATTGCGCACACTATGCCGTCACCATGACGGGCGAAATGGTCGATCTGTTTCCCAATCGGGCGACCGGCGTAGTCGAGATCGCGCGTTGCGTGAGTGAGCAGTTGCCGGGCGGTGACCTGCGCTTTTATCGCGGCGATCGCGCCTTTGTTTCAAGCGATCGCGTGGCGACGCATGCCGCGGCGATTGCCTCAGCGAACTGGCGCGCGTCCGTCGATCTGGTTGCCAGCCGCATCGCGATGGGCGTGTTTGTCGATATCGGCAGCACCACCTCGGACATCATCGCCATCGTCGACGGCCAGCCGCGCTTCCACGGCCGCGATGATTATTCGCGTTTGGTGAGCGGCGAATTGGTTTACAGCGGCATCGTGCGCACACCGCTCATGGCGGCGTTGGATCGCGTTGCGTTTCACGGCGATGTTGTGCCGATTGTCGCGGAGCATTTTGCCACCATGGCGGACGTTTATCGTGTGCTCGACGAATTGCCGGAACAGGCCGATCAGCACCCCAGCGCCGACGGCGCGAAAAAAACAGCGTTCGCCAGCGCCCGGCGCATCGCCCGGATGATCGGGCGTGACGTCGAATCGGCAACACTAGGCGAGTGGCGTGAGCTTGCGCGTGCTTTTCGCTTAGCACAATTGTCGAACATCAAATCCGCACTGGATAGGGTGACCTCGCAGGCAGACGTGGCGCAATCGATGCCGCTGATCGGCGCGGGTGTGGGCGCATTTTTGGTAGGCGAAATCGCCGAAGAAAAAGCATGCGAGTATCGATCCTTCGCGCAACTGCTCACACTCGCAGGTGCGAGCGAAAACGCCGTGAGCGGCGTTGCGCCGGCGGTGGCGGTGGCCCTGTTGGCGCGCGAATCATGATCTGGGTAGTCAAGCTCGGCGGTAGCCAGTGCAACGATGCGCGGCTCGCAACTTGGCTCGACATGCTGGAGGATTGCGGCAAGGGAAAAGTCGTTATCGTCCCCGGTGGCGGGCCCTACGCCGACGCAGTTCGCGCGCAGCAACAGCGCTGGTCATTTTCCGACGCGGTCGCCCATCGCATGGCGCTACTCGCGATGGATCAGTTCGCCTTGCAGTTAAACGGAATGAATCCCCAGCTTGTGTTGACACCGACCCATGCCTCGATCGTTACCGCGTTGGCGAACAATAGGCTCGCGCTCTGGTTGCCCAGCGCGATGCTGCTTGCCGCAGCGGATATTGCCGCGACCTGGGACATCTCGTCCGACAGCCTCGCCGCTTGGCTTGCGCGCACGCTGCAAGCGGAGCGGTTGGTGTTGGTGAAGTCGTGCACGATTCCGCTGGACGCAACCATCGACGAGTTGGTGCGGTGTGAAATCATTGATCGAGGATTTACCAACATGACGAGCGCCGCGCCGTTTCGGATTCAAATCGTATCGGTGTCGGATATCGATCAAGTTTGCCGCGACCTGGCCCATTTTTAGTAAACTAACTGAAGGAATTATTCCCATGAAATCGCTCCCGCTACTGGCGCAAATTCTACTGATGGCATTGCTCGGGAGTTGTACCATCCAGCCTAGCGCGCCGATGGACACCGTGGCGTCCGTGGATCTCGCCCGTTACAGCGGCGCGTGGTACGAAATCGCTCTGTTGCCGAATGAATTTCAATCCATGTGTGTGGCGGACACCCAAGCGCGTTACCGTCGCGATGGTGACGTCATTCGAGTGACCAATCGCTGTCGCAACAGCGATGGATCGATCGCTGAAGTCAATGGTATCGCCAAGATCGTGGCGGGTAGCGGTAACGCCAAGCTGCGGGTGAGTTTCTTTCGGCCTTTCTATGGCGACTATTGGATATTGGCGCTCGACCCCGACTATAAGTGGCTGCTGGTCGGCGAACCGCGTCGCAAATATGGTTGGATTCTCTCACGCATGCCGCAATTAGATGAGCGGTCTTTGCAGCTCGCGTTGGATAAGGCGAGCACGCTGGGGTACATGCCCACCGCATTTCGCCTGACGCCGCAGACACAAGCCTTGGAGTGATTCCTCGAATGCCTGGAATGCCGCGTCCAGAGCGGCGTTCCAGGCGCCTAGACAATATTTTTCTGGGCCAGCCGCCGCCGCGTTAAAAACGGTTATGCTAAACTCGGCGCATAAAAATAGTGGCCAATCGCGCGCCCGTCGCGACGCAAAATGCTAGTGCCTTGCCGGTTTTTTGCGTGGCTCGCGAGGTGGTGCTGAGCCAGCCCTGTTTATCACCGCATGTGCGGCGTACACCGCCGCACAAAACAAATCGAATCACGAGGAAACATGATGGAGCAGCAGACGTTTGGATTTGCCGGTGTGGGGCGCATGGGCGCGTTGATGGCGCCGCGATTGTTGAACGCCGGCCATGTCGTCTACGTCTTCGACATTAGCCATGAGGCGATCGCTGCTATGGAAAAGCTCGGCGC
>JANMJR010000012.1:0-13902 GCA_031371465.1 Pseudomonadota bacterium | reverse complement strand
GTCCAACGCAGCCCCGAGCTTTTGTCGCAACAGATTCGCGCCCCGTTCAATATCGTGCGCCTGTTGCGCGGCGCTTCGACTCACACCGAATTCGCATTTGCGTTCTGTTACTTCGTGGTTAGCGTGACAGTAACCATGTTGATGCAGCCCAAGCAATTTCGGGCCATTGGCGTAACGCCGCAACAACGCATCCGCCAATTCATCATGAAGCTCGGTCGGGATCACCGCAAGATCGACGGGAATCTCAAATTCGGAAAAGCAGTCCAACAGCGCGAAGACTCGGGGGTCATCCCAGCCGGCGTCGTCATCACGAAAAAACCACTGGGTCGGCCCATCGATTTCGTCAAGTGCCGCGCGCAGTGGATCGAGCCAGGCACTCATGCCGCAAGTTCTCGCGGGCCAGAACGACCGTCGCGGGTACGGTTCAGTTGGCTAATTAAGCTCGCGGTGTTGGCGGCGCCATTCAAATCCAGTTTGCAGGAATTCGGCTGAAAATCGAAACACTCGCGGATCGCCTGGGCCAGCGCCGTTCCACTGAGTTGGTTCGGATGCAGCAACCGCAATGTACCGAGATCGGCCAATCGCTCGGCGCGATTGAGCTGCTCATCTTCGCGGCCCTCGGCATAGGGCGCCACGACGGCGGGCACGTTCGACGACAAAATATCCATGGACGTGTTGTAACCGCACTGGCTCACGGAAACCCTCGCGCGGCGCATTTCCATGCACAGATCCGGCACCGATCGAATCAGCTCCAGCCCTGGGCGCGACTCACCCATCCCCAATAATGCGTTCCAGTTTTCTTCCGCCAGAAAGGGTCCAGCAACGAGCCGCATCGGTATCGCGCTGTCGCGCCACAACACATCGTGAGCATCGATCGCGGCGCGAAATAGCGGGTAGCCCGCCATGCCGCCGCCGGCGGACACCAGCACGTGGGGACCGCGCTCCATTGCCTTTGTTGGGGCCCGTTGCGGTAAAACAAACCCCGTGTGAAACACCGGCACACCCAGAGGCACACGGGGACTGAAGGATTCTTCCAGGCGCGCGAACAACGGATCGGAATGTACTAACACGGCATTGAAATAGCGATCCGTAATCCAGCGGGCACGGTCGTCATGGTGTTGCCGATCGGGACGCGCATTGACGAGGATATCGCGCACGCTGGTCATCACCAGCGGCGAGTAGGCCTGACGGCGCGCGGCTTTGAGTAACGGCAGCAATTCGAAGGCGAACTTCTTGCGCCCAAAGGGAAACAACTCAATCAGCAAGACTTCCGGATTAATTTTTTCATAGGTTTTTAGCACTAGGTCGCGGCGCAGGCGTTTGGCTTCTTCAACGTCGAAGCGGGCGTCGCGGCTCACTAGATTGTGGCCGTCCACCATGCCCAGGGGCGGCAAATCGATGACCTCCACACCCGTGGGTGGACGCAAGCCCGGCGGGAACGGTCCGCCGTTGAGGAACGCGATGCGAAAATCTTGCGCCAGCGCCGCGGCCAAGGCAAACGAGCGCGTGAGATGGCCCATGCCGATGGAGTGTTGGCAATAGAACAGAAGCGCCGGTTTAGAAATATTCATCAGGCGACCCGCCCTATTTCATCGCCGGGGATAACCGGCCTTAGCGGCGACAGTGTGCGTATCGCCATCAGCTTGTCTTTGGCGTCCACTTCGATCAACTTGCCGCCCTTTAATGCCAACACGCGATCAAATTTTGCGAACGTGGAAAACTGATGGCCGATGACCAATTGTGTCTTGCCTGAATGCATCTCGTTGAGCGCCCGATCGATGGCTGCGACCGATTCGGGATCGACCGCTGAAGTGGGCTCGTCCAAAATCAAGATCGATGGCTGTTTGATCAAGGCCCGCGCCAGGCAAATACGCTGGCGCTGCCCACCGGAAAGCAGACAACCACGCTCGCCGACCAATGCGTCGTAGCCGCCTGTGATCGACGTGATGAACTCATGGGCATGGGCCGCGCGTGCCGCCTGCTCGACCTCGTCGAGAGTCGCATCCGGTCGGCCATAGGCGATGTTCTCGCGGATGCTGGCGCCGAATAAAATCGTGTCTTGCAGCACAATGCCAATTTCGCGGCGCAACGACTCGCGCGTATAGGCGGCGAGATTACGGCCGTCGATGCGGATCGCACCACCTTGCGGCTCGTACAAGCGCAGCAACAAGCTCACCAGCGTCGATTTTCCCGCCCCCGAGGCGCCGATCAACGCAACGCGTTCGCCGGGCCGAATATGCAGCGACACGTCATCGAGTATCGGCACCGAGTTCTCGTAGCCGAAGGTGACATGATCGAACGCGATCTCACCCTTGAGATCGGCCGCTTCAATCGCGTCGGGAACGTCACGGATATCCGGCTCGATGGCGAATACGTCGCTAATACGTTCCGCACTCACTCTGGCGCGCGAGAATTTCGCCCAAATCTTGCCGAGGTCTTTGATCGGACGGTAAAGGTTATTGACATATGCGACGAACACCAATAAATCCCCGGGTGTGATCTGTCCCTTGAGCGCGAGCCATGCGCCCACCAGCACGGTGCCCGCCGTGCCGAGCGCGGTCGACAGCCCGATGGCCTTGGAAACCGCGGCGGCGGAACGGGCATTCTTCAGCCCCGCCTCCAAACTCTGCGCACTTTCCGCCGAGAAACGCTCCTGTTCGAAATGTTCGCGGCCGAACGCCTGCACCAGCGCGATGGAGGACAATACCTCGTTGAGCCGAGAGATCACCTTGCCCTCGTGTTTGCGTTGCGAGCGTGCCGAAAGACGAATGCGGCGATTCAAAAAGTACAGCACGGCGAACAGTAGCGGCAGTGTAGCCAGAACGACCATGGCGAGTTGCCAATTCATCGCCAGCATGATTGCCAACACACCGATCAACATTAATAGTTGTGCGGTAAAGTGGATCGCCCAATCGGAGAAGACATCGCGTATCAAATTGGTGTCCGAGGCGACTTTGTTGAGGAGTTCACCGGAACGCTCGCGATTATGAAACGACAGCGATAGTTGCTGCAGGTGGGAGAACAACTCGCGCCGCAAGGTGTAGACCATTTCGTAGCCAACCTTGGCGCTCAAATAGGTTTGCAGATACGCGAAGCCGCCACTTAGCAGAGCGATCGCAGCAATCGAGCAAGAAATCACCACCAGCGCGACCATTGTGCCGCTCGCAAACAAAGGTTGTAGCCAGGCAAGCGCAGGCGATAATGGTTTCGCCAACAAAATATTGTCGATGACCAACTTGATCGGCCACGGTGACAAAAGCTCCATGGCGGTGGCCCCCAACAAGCTGGCGAAGGCGAAGGCAATACTCCATTTGCGCGCGCGCAAATCGGCTACAACAATGCGCTTGAAGCGTGAGCGGCCCGCGGTCATTGAGTCATTTCCTGTTCCAAGGTGGCGCTCAGATTGACGCCGCGGCTCGCCATTCCCACCATCGATGGTAGCTTTTCGCGCCAGCGCGGCTCTTGCTGAATAGCAACTCGATAGGCTTTGTTGATGAACTGGATGCGCGCGTGCCAAGCGATTTCCGCATCGGTCACGCGCCAGTTTGCGGAACGCCGATAGCCGGCAAGCAGCGCCCGGACAGCGCCGCACGATAGTGCGCGATTTAAAACTGTCGCGATATCGGGTTCCAATTGGCCCATCTGCAGATCAACGATAAGATCGGCCAAATCCTGCGCCGGATCGCCGTGGGACCACTCGTCAAAATCAAACAATGCCAACGCGCCGTTTGCGGTGATAAGAAATTGGCCACAGTGAACGTCGCCATGAATCACGGCTTGCTGCGCCGGCGGTAGCAACGGCAGCTCCGCTTGGGCGCGCGCAATGATCGCTTCTAGGCTATCAGCGAGCTCGGGCAACAGCCGCGCCAATTTACTAGACTTCTTGCACACATCGGCAAGCCGCTCCTCGCGCGTAACAATTGTGAACATCGGCAAATCCGCCGCATGCAGCCTGGCAAGGCAATGTCCAATCGCAGCCATGGGCGCCTCACCGTCGCCGGCATCAAGCGCCGCCGTCAGAGGCTCACCGCTCAACTCCTCCTGCCATACCGTACGTACGGTGGCGCCGTAGCCAAGGGGGCGCGCGATCCGTACACCCAGCGCACTGGCGGCGGCGTGGCAGTGCTGCATCCGAGCAAACACCCGCTCGCCGTTGTCGTCCGCAAATACCTTGGCGTACAAAACACAGTGATCGCGCGCGGCGCCATGGACGATGTCGTAGCACAAAATGCAGCGTTGCTCCGGACGATAACGCACCACTTCTACTTTGATGTCGACAATGGCATCGGGCGCAAAAGACAAATTGGCGTATGGAAAATGCCGGGTAACGCGCTTTACATCGAGCAACTCATGCAACTGCGGCAATCGCGGATCGTCGGGAAAATTCCACACGATCATGTCCAGTTCCGGCACAAGATGCGCCCCACCGAGCGGCGTCAGTGCGGCGAATTCATCGCGACTGCGCCCATTCAAATAGGCGCGGCAGTAGGTCATCGGTTTGTAGGAAGTATTGCGCGCGGGCGCCACATCGAACTCGTAACACACGCACAGAAAAGCCTTGTGCCATGAAGCGGGGCTCACGTACGTGCGACACCGCGCATATTGCACGTTGCAAGCGGTGAATTCAAACGGCTTGCCGAGCAAGGGCGGCAACTGCTTACGCCACACTTCGCCCATGGCATTCGGGTCAGTCAATCGCTCAAACACCTGCACCGGCGAATCACATGATAAAGCGGTCATGACATATCCCGGTTTTGTTACCGCTCAGGGTAAATGTAGAAATCTCGGTTTCGGCGCCAAGCCGAATGCGATAGAGAAATTTATTGCGCAAGCGCAGTTCAGGCCATTGCGCCCGAGGCCACCCCATCAGGCTGCCGAGCACGACACGATTGGTTCCGCGATGTCCGACGATAAGCGCCGAATGCCCGTAGTGCTGCCGCAAGATGTTTTTCAGCGCCTTGCCAACGCGTTGTGCAAGATCATCGAAGGGTTCCGCGCCCGGCGCCGGGCAACCCCACATGTCGGCCTGCCATTGCGCCCACAAGGCTTGCGCGTCTGGATCGCGTTCGTCGCGAAAGCGCCCTTGCAACACGCCCAGATTGATTTCATTGAGTTCAGGCAAGGAAAAAATCGGCAACCGTTTTGCCGTCGCCGTAGGCTGCGCCGTAGCGATAGTGCGTTGCAATACACTGGTGTAGATCGCCGCGATATTTTCATCGCGCAAACACTGGGCGATCGCCTCGCTTTGTTGTTGACCCTTACCCGATAGCCCGGGATCGAGTTGGCCGGTCACGCGGCTTTGATTGTTCCATTGGCTTTGACCATGCCGTGCGAGGTAAAGCGTGGTGACGGATGAGTCACCTGACATACTCAGCGTGTCCATCATGCGACCTGACCCAATTCGCGTAAGGCGCCGGTAGTCGGCGCGGTGCTAGGAGCAAATAAACCGCCCTCGGCGATATGCTTCGCAACGGCGATCAAGGCGCCTACACTATTGATTCGTCCGGGCTTTAGCGATGTCACGCAACGTAACGCGCGCTCATGAATCAAGGCGCTCGCGGTAAACCAAGCCACGTCATTCTCCGGCGCCGGCCAAGAAACACCCTGGCGGTACGCCGCGACAACGCTGGTTAATGTCGGCTGTAGGGCCGCCAACGGTTCACCGGCTAAGCATCCACGATAAATGAGTTCCGCGAGGAAACTACCCAGCTCGGCCAACGGCGGACCAACGGCGACGCGATCCATATCAATGAAATGGATTTGCGCGGCGCTGACCAGAATATTCTTGGAATGTAAGTCGCCATGCCATGTCGCTTCGTAGTTCGCATTCAAACGACCTGCGTTCTCAATTAACGCGCCGACCGTGTGATGTAGTGCGGCCGCACAATCCGGATGCGCGGCGGCGACAATTTTTTTCGCGCTGGTTAACTGCTCGATGAGGTCAGGCAGGGCAACGGGATTCGCCAGGGCAACGGTTGTGCTTTGCAGGGCGGCAAGCGCCCGTGCCACACGAACCAACAGGCCCGTGCCCGCCGCGCCTGGCGCCAATAATGAATGCAGCGTGACACCCGGCACGCGCTCTTGCCACAACAAGCGCTGTTCGCTCTGATAGACAATCGGCCGAGCATAGGCGACATCTTTGCTGGAGTTGAGCCATAGCGCGTTCATGTGCCGATAGGTCTGCGCCCCGCCATCGTCATAGCGAGTTTTTCCGATTATTTCCCAACTACGGCGGGCGCCGTTTTTGCCATGGCTTAGGGTCAGTGTGACGCTGACGCAACAGGAATGTTCCGGGAAATAATTGGAGATCGTGGAGGACAACTCGGCAATGTCCCAGCCATCGCCCCAGCGCGCGCGCACTACTTCGGGCAACAGGTTTTCACGCAATTGGGCCGTGTCGGATATGTGTGGCAAGGCATTCAACTTACGTTCGTTCGGAAAGGCCCACACCACCATGTTGAGCGGCCAAATGGCCGTAACGGGCGCAAAACCCACGGTCGCGACGTTCGTATCGAGCAGCGCTTTTTCGTAACGCGCCGCTGCGTCGTCCGGTTCGTAGATTCCGACACACAGCCGTTGGTCATGCGCGCCCCCAGCATCGCATAACCTGAGTTGGTAACCGATGATGCAGTTACGCTGCGGGCGATACTTCACCCGATCAATTTCGCAGGCAATCACCTCCATCCCATTGCCGGGCCGCGCACGCAAATGCTGCTCGAACACACCGCGCATGGCCTGCGCATCAAGCGCTACCGCGAGAAACGGCAAGGCGGCGTCCGCCGGTACGAGGCGCGTAGGGCCCACCGCTTAGCGCTCACACCCGTTGTGCTGTGGGCCCACCACTTCACTTAAATGCGATCCCTCGTTGGCGTAAACGGCAACGATTTCTCCATAGGCATCTTTGCGCAGCAGCAAATAGCTGCCGCTAAAAAGATACGGGCCAAAGCGCCAACGACCCACGTCGCCGCCCGCATAAAAACAATAGTCCGTGGTGCTGAATTCGCCGCTACCGACACTGACGTGGAAGGCGTGTGCGCCGGCGCTCTGCCCATCCTCGGCTATGACACGTAGTTCGCGCATGTTAATGGTGGGAGGATCCGTCCGATAGGGATACAGCACCGTCTGAAATTCGGCGTTGGATTCATCTTGGCTAAAGCGCACAATCGGCGCCGCGTGCTTGACGCCGTAACGGTAGGAAACAAAACCGGTGTCGATATCGAGCCCGACCGCCCCTTCGCGTTCCTCCTGCGCAACGACCAGATTGGGCGCATAAACCAATAGCGTACCGCGCTCACGCTTAATGATGACTCGCCCCTGCGCCTGTTCGCTGAGGTGAAACAACAAATCGTAGCGGTGGGTGCTTGGGCTAGCCAGCGTGTCGCAACAGATCCAATATTCGCCGAACGCAAAGAACATGCGCCGCTCGTGAACGGCATCGTATTCCTGGCTGCGCGCGACACCATGCATGAAATCAAAGCGCGCCCTACTGGAGAAAGTGCGCATCTCGTGTTGTGGCGCGGGTCCTGTTACTTTATGCCGCACACTGCCATGGGTGTGGCGCGAAGCCTGTTTGATGGGGCGAGGCTCGTAGCGCGTCTGGTTTTTGCCATCGACAACGACGGTATTGTGATAAGCGGTGCCGCGAAACTTTACGCGCCAATTCACTTCGCCCGCTTCGCTATAGGTATAGCGGCCGGGATCGACAATCAGTGAGCGCCCGTAGGCCGCTAACTCGAAATTCAGGCAATCGAAATGTCCATGATTGCCCGCGCCAAGCGGGCCGCAATCAAGAATCAAATATTGCTCGTCGCCAAACGCTTTGCCGTTCCGACCCCAGCCGCTGCGGATAATGCCGTAACCACCATCGGCAAAATACACCGAACGCTTGGCGGGCGGTGTCCCGCGCTGCCCTTGGGACGCGACGTAGAGCATGTCCTCGCGACCATACAACTCATAGCCTTGCATCAGCAGATCGAGAAAGCTACGCGCATCACCATCGCTTAAGCTGGGCACGATGCCGTCGGGTTTGTGGACGTACATACTGAACTCAAGCGCTTTCACTAGCTGTTGGTCCATGGCGTCCGGCACGGCGATAGCGTTAAGCTTTGCCAAGCGGCGCACGCACAAATAATTTTTCAGCACCAATTGGTGATAATCGGTCGAGAGCTCGCATTGCACGCCATCGGGTAGTAAATCCGTCTGCATGTTGCGAGCAATTTCCGGCAATGCGAATTCGACCCAGGCTTGGGCCTCTTTTAGTTCGGGAAACACTACACCGGCGAGAAAAATGGCATAGAGCTCGAGGGTGCGGTGATTGCGTGCCGGCGTCAGGTTGTCCCGGAGAAAATTCACTTGCTCGGCAATCGAAGTGATCAACTTCAGGTGAAACAGGGGACAAATGGTGGCTCGATTCGCTTGGCTGACAAAATAGTAATAAGCGTAAATCCAGTTCTGCACCCGTCTACCCGTCACATCCGCCGCAATAAATCCCGGCGGTGTCTGCTCGATCCAGGAGGTAATCAGCGCCATCCACTTGTCGAGATAACGCTGCTCGCCGGTGTCGGCAAAGGCCATGCCGAGGCCGACGGCGTAATAAAATTTGTGCATCAAAATATGCCATTCCACATCGCGGCTGGGATTCACCAGCCAGTCGATGGATTCTGGAAAGGTCACCGCTTCGCCGTTGAATTCGAAACGATTGGAGAGTATGGCGTCGATCTTGTCGCGCCGCGTTTCGTCGGCATCGGGCACGGCGAAGAAGCGCACCTGTGGCCGATTGCGGAAATACTCGAGCAGCGCGCGCGGGCTCAATTCAGAATACGGGATGAGCAAGACATGGTCAGACACCTGCTCAGCGGATAGCTTTAGAATTGCAAGACTCATACCCTGACCTCCTCACGTTGCATCACGTTAAGGAATAGCGCCTTGAGCTGCAGCGTCGTCTTATTTGAATCGAATACTTGGCACACGCGCGCCCGCGCCGCCGCGCCAAGACGTTGACGTAGCGCCGCGTCTTGCAGAAGTTGTTGCAATGCGCTTGCCAGTGCGGGCGGATCGCGTTCCGGCGCCATCAAGCCATCTATTTGGTCACGCACCAATTCCGGAATGCCCGACACGGCGGTGGTTACCACCGCCAAGCCCGTTGCCATCGCTTCGGCCAACACATTTGGAATACCGTCGCGATCGCCGTCGGCGGCCACCAAACAAGGCAAAGCGAAAATGGCAGACTGATGATAGAGGCGACGCAACTCGTCATGGGTAACGGGTCCCTGCAATTCGATCCTATCGCCAAGGGCGTACTCGCGAATCTTGCCCCGAATGGATTCCAATTGGTCACCGTGCTCGCCGACGATGGAAAGGTGAAATGGGACGCCGGCCGCCTTCAGCAGCGCGCAGGCATCGATCAAATCGGCGAATCCCTTTTTTTCGACAAAGCGCCCCACCGCCAGAATGCGGGGCATCGGGCTGGATCGATCTCCTGGTGGCGGTGGGGCGAAAAACGCGGTGTCAAGGCCGTGATAGACCGTGTGGACATGGTCGCAGCTCGAAAAATGTTGCGCCAGATGCGTCGCGTTCGCGCCGGTGCACGTGGTGACAAAGCGCGAGGCGCGCAACTTGCGCGCGAGCAAATCACCCGGATTTTGATCCGCCTGGTAAATATCTTTGGCATGGGCGGTAAAGCTAAACGGAATGCCCGTCAGCCGGCTGACGAACCAGGTAATCGTCGTCGCGCCATGGCAAAAATGCCCGTGCAAGTGGCGAATCGAAGGCGCTTCGATGACTTGCATCGCGATGTGGCCCGCTTGCAAAAATTCTTTGATGAAGACTTTGCGCAGCGGCGTGCGCCAACCCTTGCGATACTTTACCGACATGGCCAATGCCGCGCTTAGCGTGGCCAGGTAGGCGAAGGGCCGCGCTTTGAACAAACGCCCATGTTGCCCGGCGTACTTCGGTAAATTACGCCACAGCCAAACCATGATGTTCGTGCCGGACAGCGACGATACCGCCGGCAAATAGGTCAGGGGCGCGCGAATGCGTCCGACTACATCGTGCACTTGATCCATGTCGCCTTGCTTAATAGCGAACAGGCGCAGCTTCATGCCCAGTTGTTCCAACAAATAAATCTCGTGGGTGATAAATGTTTCCGACAAACGCGGAAAGCCCATCAACACATACGCGATTTCGCCCGGGCCGTTTCGCTCAGCGCGAGATGCAACCATGCCGGATGCGCGGTCGCGACCGTGCGAACCGGCTAACGCTACGCCGCCGTCTTCGGTAAGCGCGTTAGTTGGCATGGGAATATTCTTCCTGTGCCGGCGCCTCGCCCGGGGCAGGCTCGCGCTGCGGCGCCCCAGCGAATAAGTCGCAGAGCAAGCGCAAATTTTGGTCATTGCAAAACATTGTCTCGACCAAATGGCGCCCGTGTTTGCCCATGCTAGCGCGCAGCGCCGGATCATCCAGGACACGGGAAATGGCATCCCTTAACGCCAATGCATCTTCGGGCGGAACCAACCATCCGTGCACACCCTGCTTGATCACTTCGGGAATACCGGATACATCGGTCGACACCACCGGCAATTCCATCGCCATCGCCTCGAGCAAGACATTGGGAATGCCGTCGCGGTCGCCATCCTCGGCAATTTGACTGGGCAAGACGAACAGCGTGGCTTGGCGGTAGCGCTCGATCAACTCGGTGTGGGTCATTTTCCCGGTCAGAACAACAACCGGTCCTAAGCCGTAACGGTCGATCAAACGTTGCAGTTTCACTTGGTCTTCGCCGTAACCGACGATTTCACAACGGAACGCTATTCCGGAAAGCTGCAGCGCCAGACAGGCCTTGATTAGCGTGACAAAGCCTTTCTTTTCGCGTAGCCGCCCAACGCTTAGAATGAGTGGCGGCGTAGGCTTGCTTGTTTTCACATGGGTTGAGAAACGCTTGCGATCGATGCCGTGGTACATGCGAAGTATGTTCGAATCGGGGGCGATCGTCGCCAAGTGGGTGCGGTTATAGCAAGTACAGGTGACCGTGAACTTCGCCCCCTGCAACTTACGTTGCAGAATATTGGGGGGTGAGAGATAGATATCCTTGGCGTGCGCGGAAACGCTGTAAGCAATACCGGTCAACCGGTTAACCAATTCCGCAACGCCAGTCGGCTCGCTAATGAAATGAGCATGCAGATGAGCAATGCCAGCCTCGCGTAATTTTTCGCTCAGCGCCCCGGCGCGCAGCAAATCCCGCAAGCCCCGGCCTTCCGCGCGCCAACAGGCGAACCATAGCGACTTGAGGTAGCGAAACGGGTTGCGCAGCGCCAAGTTTAATTGCGCTACAACGCAATCACGGTCGATTTTTTCCCGCAGATAAGTCACCGGCGCGCGAACTCGGTCGAACGTCGAGTGAACCGCCGCATCTTGCGGTGGGTTCAAAGAAAATATGTGCAACTTAACGCCCAGTCGTTCGAGGCCGAGAATTTCCTCGAGAATAAAAGTCTCCGACAGCTTCGGATAAGTTTTCAGCAGAAAACCTATCGGCGGCGGCGCCACGGAATACCTCAAGATACGCTCTCGATCTGATACTGGCGCTCAACTTCGCCCGCCCCTTGATCTTGCAGCAGCAAGTTAACGGATTCTTTAATCTTGTCGAGCCCGCCCAGATCCACTTGATAGAGCAGGCGCGAATGGACGTTGTTATTGCCAAGTTCTTCGACTACCATGCTGGCAAGTTTATGCGGCGTTAAATCGTCCGGATGGAGCGCGCGGAACACGCCTTTTCTCGCTAAGCGATCGGCGCGAATCCATTGCTCCTGAACCGGCTTGATACGCGGCACGATAATGGCGTGTTTCTTGAGCGTGAGCAGTTCACAAATAGTGTTATACCCACCCATGCACACCACTAAATCGGCTGCCTCCATCAGGCTTGCCATGTCGTCGGAAAAATCCAACAAACTCACCCCGGAACATGCGCCGGCCAGGGACTGTATCTCGCGACGCTGATGTTCTTGCATCTCGGGGCCGCATACCAGAATCGATTTCATCGCGCGACTTGGCGCGTGGTCGCGCAGCCCGATGAGATAACTGGAAATTAAATGGTAGCCGTCTTCGCCGCCGCCGGGGGTGACCAACACCAAGGGTTCGTCAGCCACACCATATTGAGCACGCGTGACCGGGCGCGAGACTAAGCCGCGGCCGCGCTTGATATAGCCGCAAAAACGAATTTTCTCGCGCGTCTCGTCCGGAAACTTATACTCGCGCCCAAGATCGAAAACCTCCGGCGAACCGACCACTAACACCTGATCGTAATAGCGTTGAATCGCCTCGTAATAGCCATTTTTTTCCCACACTTTCGAGGTGACTTCCGGGCTGTCGAGAATATCGCGCAGCAGCAAGACCATTTTTGGCCGTTGCAGACGACGCCGTACTAGATCAAATACCGGCGCGAGTTCATTGCTTACGCCAAAGGGTTTTTTGTCGACCAAAATCAGATCTGGCGCAAAATCCAGCACGGCGCTCAAAATAATATTGGCGCGAAGACGCATGATGTCTTCGTAGCTGCTTTGTAGGAACTTGACCTCGTATCCACCGCGCGTGGTGCGCGTGAGGCAGGGCAATTTGATGTAATCGATCCGCTGTGGAATGCGGAAGGCGTGCAACATCGGCGAGCCGGATATGATCAAGATCGACACATCGGGATCCGACGCCGCTAAATGCTTGGATATCTCCAGCATGCGGCGAATGTTGCCGAGGCCAAATGTATCGTGTGAATAGACCAATATTCTTTTCATGCCAATTCCTCTCGTCCGAAGTGGTGCAATGTGTCAGCCGAAGGTTAATTGAGCACGGTGAAGTGAGATGCGAAATCACCGCTGCTCGGTTGGAAATTAGGTTTGAGCGGCTTTAACCCACTACTGGTCGGTTAGCCGTTCGGGCGGAGTCGAACAGCATTGGGCTCCAACCCCGCTTCTTATTTGCCGACAACGGTAAGTCCAAAGCAATTGGCGAGCCATGACCGGATTAAAGACTAATAAAGTGATAAATTCCCACTTATTCAAGGCAGATATTTCACCCGCTTGATCATCCCCTATGAAAAATGGACAATTCCGTCGCAATACATTCTGGGAATTACCCCAATAATTGGGGATAAATCGGGTATTTGACCCAACTGTTGGGATGAGAAACGAGGGGTGTTTAGATTGATAGGGCCATGGCTCGCCGCTACCAGAGCGGCTCTTTAGGCATGCCTTGCCACGAGCCAGTCTTCATGCGGGTTCTGGCGCCCTCTACCTTCGAGACGAAGCGCGCGCCCGCTCAGTATGCAGCCGAGTTACATGGGAAGTTGCAGTTGAAACTTGTCGATGCGGTAACGTAGGGTATCGCGCGACACGCCAAGCAGGCGCGCCGCTTTGGAGACATTGCCGCCGCTGCGCTCAAGGGCTTGGACCAACAGCGTGCGCTCCACTTCATTTAGATTGAGTCCGCCCGGCGGGATGGTCGCCGTACTCAAGGGCACGGCTGCGACGGGCGCTAGAGTGGTAGTCGCACGCAGATCGCTGCTAAAGCTTAGGTCGCTCGGATACAGCGCATCGGAACGCGCCAGAATCACACTTTGCTCAATCGCGTTGCGCAACTCGCGCACGTTTCCCGGCCACGCGTAGGCTGCTATGGTCGCCAACACGTCGGGGCTGAAACGCAATTGCGGCTTACCATAGCGAACCCGATGCAACGCGAGAAAATGCTCCGCGAGTTTCGTGATGTCCGAACCGCGCTTGCGCAGCGGCGGCACCTCCAATTGCACAATGCGTAGCCGAAAATAAAGATCGGCGCGAAATTTCCCATCGCGTATTTGTTGTTCCAGATCGCGATTGGTGGCCGTCACAATGCGCACGTCGACTTTGTTGTCGCGCACCG
>JANMJR010000004.1:0-3515 GCA_031371465.1 Pseudomonadota bacterium | reverse complement strand
AGTTTTTCTATAGGCAACGCATCGCGGCATTAAAGGTTTGGCGCCGATAGTCGATGTGTTGTCGTCTTCCGCGAATTTGCAGCGGTCGCGATACTTTTTTCTCTTGATTTGAGAAATCCGCCGCTGGAGCCTAAGCTCCGTGCGGCCTATTGAAAAGGCAATCCATGAGTTTTTCGGAATTAGGTTTAGATCCCGCAGTATTGTTGGCGCTCACCGGCGTCGGTTATGAAACCCCCACACCCGTGCAAGCGAAGGCGATTCCCGCCGCGATCGCCGGGCATGATTTATTGGTCTCTTCGTTCACCGGTAGCGGCAAGACGGCGGCGTTTTTGCTCCCTAGCTTGACCCGTCTCGCCAAACCCGCAGCAAACGCGGGCAGAGGCCCCCGAGTATTGGTGCTAACCCCCACGCGTGAACTCGCGTTGCAAGTGGAAAAAGCGGCACGCACTTACGGCGCTAAGTTGCCGCGCCTGAAAGTCGCCTGCTTGGTCGGCGGTATGCCCTACCCGCTGCAATTGAAACAACTGCAAGCGCCGGTTGATATTGTTGTCGCTACGCCCGGCCGTTTGCTTGATCACCTGGAGCGCGGCCGCATCGACTTCAAACGCCTGGAAGTATTGGTGTTGGATGAAGCAGATCGCATGTTGGATATGGGCTTTATCGACGACATCGAAACCATTGTCGGTCGCACACCGACTACGCGCCAAACGCTGATGTTTTCGGCAACGCTTGATGGCGTCGTCGGCACCCTCGCAAAAAAACTCACGCGCAACGCCCAACGCGTGGAAATTACCACCACGCCGGAACTCAAAGCGCATATCGATCAGCGCATGATGTTTGCAGACAGCTTATCCCATAAGAATAAATTGCTCGATCATCTATTGCGCGATGTAAATATCGACCAAGCATTGGTGTTCACCGCCACCAAGCGCAGCGCCGACGAACTCTCCGATACCTTGCGCGAACAAGGCTTTTTAGCCAATGCCTTGCACGGCGACATGAGCCAGAGCCAGCGCAATCGCACACTGAAAGGTTTGCGCGATGGCCGCACTAAAGTTCTGGTCGCGACCGACGTCGCTGCCCGCGGTATTGACGTGGCGGGCATCAGCCATGTGATTAACTTCGACGCGCCACGCCAAGCGGAGGATTATGTCCACCGCATCGGCCGTACCGGTCGCGCCGGACGCAGCGGCATGGCCGTTACATTGATCAATCCGAGCGAGCGCCGCCTGGTGCGCGACATCGAGCGCTACACCGGCCAGACCGTGCAAGTCGACACCATCGCCGGCCTTGAGCCGAAGATTCGCGAAGAACGGCCGGCACGAAAGCCCCACTCCGCAGGTCGCGGTCGCACGCAACCGGAGTTCCGCGGACATGGCAAACCCAGCAGTGGATTTGGACACAGCAAACCGAGTGGATTCGCACATGCTCGAACGAGCGACAACCGGGGTGAGAACCGCGGCAATGTCGCACCAAGTCCAAGTAGTGCGCGGCCGGATCGTGATGGCAATACCGCACGGCGCCGTAGCTTCGGTTAATTTACTTTAAGCGCTAAAGAAGGCCACCGTTGGGCGGCCTTTTTTTTGCCGATTGATTCAGCGCTGCTGCAAACCTCTTAGCTTGACGCGGTTTATGGAACAACCACGGCCGCGCCATCGACAGCCTTATTCGCGGGCGGCCCTCTGCACCAAAGTCAAGCCCACATTGCCGAGCTCGCCAACTGGCAAGCTTGGCCCCGGCCCTGTGCCTACAAGTGTTCTTCAGTGCGCAACGACAGTTCGACCATGCGTTCCAGCAATTGATCGGCGGGCAGACCGACGAAATTGCGTAACACCAATTCCTTCGAATACAAACGAATCAAATAGCGCAGCTTCAACATTTTCGTCCGTGAAGAAAAAACGAAATCGCGATGGCCATTGTTGATGACGATGAGGTTGCGCGCCATATCGAAGCGCGAACGCCACGATTCGCCGGCCGCGCTTTCGAAGGTATAGCCCGGCAATCCTTGCGCCGGAATATTGGCTGCGCCGATTTGCGCCAACAATTCATGTGTAACGGTGATGAGCGCCTCGGCTTGGCATTCGATGTCGCGCTGGCGAACTGTGATATTGAGCCGCGTCAGGCCCGGCTCCTCGGGCGCGCTATAGCTAACTACTTGGCTGTGCGCGCCGTCCAACGTGCCGCCGCCCTCCATGATCTGCCAGTGGAATTCCAGATCATGTTCGACGCGCCGCCGTGAGCGGTCGCGCGGCAGCGCTTGAAACTTACGGCTTTCGCCGACGCGGATGACGCTTGATGCCGGCGAAAGCGTCACGCTGAACAGCGGTCCGGCAAACTCGAAAAATTGGCGTTGTTTTTCTTCTTTCGGTTCCGGCTCGGTGACACCCAGAAGGGCCTCATCGCCGTCGGCGGATTCATTAGGTGAAGCATTGCTAGAATTTCCCGGCGTGGGCCGCAGCGAGCGCGATTGAATATCGAACCAATCGTACTCTTCGATCGGCAAGGTCATGATCGCCTCGCGAAACGCGCGCTGAATAGTGCGCAGCAATTCCCGGCTGGCTTGCTCGTCTTCCGCGCGGCGTTGCTGTTCGATAATGTCGTTGAGCTTTTTTTCGAGTGGCTTAATGCCTTCGAGAAGCGCCGCATAGGCGCTGTCGTGAATCACACCGCTGCGCGTACCGGGCGTGAGGTTCACGAAGGGGACATCGACCAGCCCCTGTAGATAATGCAGGCTCCATGGAGGGCGCGCGAAATCGTCGATCAACGCCAGATCTTCGAATACCCGAGTGCCGTGGCGGAACAGCCCCACTTGATTCCCCTCGGCCGGTTCGCATAGATAAAGCTCGGCATAAAGATCGCCGCGCTCGGTGCGCCCGACCGGCAACTGATGCAAAAGCACGCCTTCGAATTGGCGCGGCTCGACGACATATTGCTTGCGCGCCAGCTTATCGATCACACTGATTTTGACGCCCGATTGGCGAATACGATCGCGCAATTCCGCCGCAAGATACCATTGAATTTTCTCGCCGGAAAGCGCGCGTATGCCTTCCAACAGCGGCGCGATTTTCACCTCCGTGCCACCCTCGGCAAACAACGCTCGCTTGGGCATCACCTCATAGCCGGGATCGCCTTTGCGCATGATCATCTGATAGGCGCGCTGATCGGCGCTCGTCGAAGTCATCGTCAACTCGTCACCGACGGTCCAAAAGCTCAACAGCCCGATGCCGAACTCACCCTGCAATCCTTTCGCACCATCGGCCTTCAGCCGGCGCTTGATGGAATCACCGATGTGCGTTGCAACATAACGAAAATCCGGCTTGCCATGCTCATCGCGCGGCACGCCTTGGCCATCGTCTTTGATGGCGAGAAAATGCTTATTGTTCTCGCGCCCACGGGTAATCGTGATGGCGCCTGCCTTGGCGTCGATGGCATTCTCCACCATTTCCGCAATCGCCTTGAGGGGATTGCTCTGCGACAGCGCAATGATAGTGATTGCGTTCCAGTGATCGCCGATG
>JANMJR010000475.1:0-4633 GCA_031371465.1 Pseudomonadota bacterium | reverse complement strand
GGGATAATTCGCGCGAGAGCGTGTCGACCAGCGGTAGCTCGCGCACCGAGCTGGCCGCAGCGATCAACCCACGTTTTTCTTTCGGTGTGAGTGATTGCAAGTCGCCGCCTTCGAAGTAGGCCATCGCTTTTAAACTTTCGCTAGGCTGGAATTGATTTCCATACAATGCACGCGCGGCAGCTAACCCCTTCGAGAGATCCATACCCGCCGCAAGCATCGCGGCAATATCGCGGTAATCCTTCGCCCCAAGGCGTTGCAGGATGACTTTCAATTTCGTGGCAAGCAGGTCATCCAGCGACGCGATTTGGGAATCGGGCATACGGACCGTGAAGCTGTCTGGCTGATCCTGAATTACATTGGATCGTTTAATGAACGGTAGTGCTTTTTGGAGCGCGTCTTTGTCGAGCGGTCTATCGGAAAAGAAATCGAAATCTACCGAGGGGCGATGGCCTAACCGCAAGGCAATCGCCGTGCCGCCATACAAAACAAATCCCAGCGTGGATGCCGGACGCAATTCAGCCCAAAGCCGCTTCTGCTGATCGGGCAAGAGCTCCAGACGCGGCGTGAACCGATCTATCATGCGACTTTTCGCGTCGGCATAGGCGGGACTTGCTCTGACAGCGCAAGCCCGAGTCGATAATGCCAATAGGCCCAAGATCGTTCGCTGAATTGGCTGATTTCGGCGTGAGCAAGGACTTCACGTAAAGCATTCTCAGAGACGTTATCGACGAGGAGAAGGACATCGTCGTAGTCCCCTATGTTCATCACCTGTGCGAATAGCCGCTCGGGTTGTGCGAGGGTCTCGCTTGGTGTTTTCCACCAAACGTATTTTTCCGCTAATCGCTTTAAACAGACCCTCTCTAACTGCGACATTTGTCGACTCAGTGTTGAAAAAGTGAAAGGTCAAACGGTTCTTTTACGCCTTCACAGCAAGACGTTCATGAGAAATTTGATAGTTTGGGTATCGCGGAGCAACTTAGTGAATGCGCCAGGAGGCAACATTCATGCGGGGTTCGGCGATACAGCCTAACCTGTTGGTTGGTGTTTCGAGTAGTTGATGTTGGGGTTCGGTCCTTACCCCAGCCTACCACGCCATGGTTCTTTAGCTGTTCCGGAAATTGAAGTTTTGTTTCGATGAGGTGAATACAAACTGGAATTTGGAGCTTGTGAGCCAGGCTCCGAGTATCGGGTTCGACTAGGCAACTTCGAGTAATGCTCGCGGATTTTTCTCGGCGATAAGGAGCAATGTTCGGGCCCCACCGGAGGGTGCGCGCCGACCTTGTTCCCACTCTTGTAGCGTACGCGCAGATACGCCGAGCAGTTGCGCGAAGCGTGCCTGCGATAAGCCGGTTTTTTCGCGAATACTGGCGACTGAAGGAATTGTTGTGACGCGCCCATACTCACCTTGCTTAATTTCTCTCAGCCCGTCGAGAATTTCCTTTCCGATATTTCGTTTAGATGCCGCCATCGATTTCATCCTTAATTTGCTTGAGAGTCGGCCAAGTTTGAAGGGTTAAGTGGTTTGGAGACGCTCTTTATCGAAATTTGCTCAGCCGTTCAACCATCCGTGTTTGCCAGCCGGCGCCAGTCGCCTTCCAGCGCTCGATGACGTCAACGGGCAAACGTAGCGAGATCAGCCTGCGCGGATTGGCCGATATGGGTCTTCCGCCTTTATTGACTTTCGCGCGCGCGAGCATTTCGTCTGTGAGTTCGGGGAGTTCTTCGTATTCTTCCGGGCGCACCTTGTGCGCGTCGACGCGAGTAAGGTCAGATTTTAAGGAGCGGCGCGATGCGGGTTTGTTCGCGGTCATTTGCTTTCCTCATGCTAAAGATATGGCGATCGGTGCCGCGCGGCGTGTAGCCGATGACAACCGTCCGGTCTTCCAATAGACCAAAACAGATGATCCGAGTTTCGCCATAATTTTTACGTGTGTCTTCAATTTCCAATGTGACGCCGGCAAAAACAATCTCTGCGTCAGCGAAATCTAGCCCGCGTTCGGCCCTCGTCTTCTCACGCTTGGCCGGATCGAAGGTGATACGCATGAAGTTATTGTATATACAATAACTATTTGATGCAAACTACAATTTGGTGCGTTTTTCTAAAGATGCTGGATGGCCGTTCCTCGAAACTTCGGCCTGCGGACTCGTTTTCCCGCCTACGCGGGAATGACAGGGGAGTGAACTTTTCTTACTCGACCGTGACGGATTTTGCCAAATTTCTCGGCTTATCAACATCCGTCCCCTTCTGTAACGCAGCGTGATAAGCCAAAATCTGCACAGGAATCGAATGAACTATAGGGGAGAGAACACCAAAATGTCTCGGCGTGCGGATGACATGCACGCCTTCGCTTTCGGCAAAGTGGCTATCCAAATCGGCGAAGACGAATAATTCGCCGCCGCGGGCGCGGACTTCTTGCATGTTGGATTTTACTTTTTCCAGCAGTGCATCGTTGGGGGCGATGACGACGACGGGCATGTCGCTATCGACTAACGCGAGCGGGCCGTGTTTGAGTTCGCCTGCGGGGTAGGCTTCGGCGTGGATGTAGGAAATTTCTTTGAGTTTGAGCGCGCCTTCCAGGGCGATGGGGTAGTGAATGCCGCGACCCAAAAATAATGTGTGATGCTTCGGCGAAAACATTTTTGCCCATTCGGCTATTTGCGGTTCTAGGTTGAGTGCGTGTTGCACGCTGCCCGGTAGGTGGCGCAAATTGTCGAGGTATTCGGCTTCTTTTTCCGGCGTAAGTTTGCCGCGAACTTTCGCGAGTGTTACCGCGAGTATGAACAGTGAAACCAGTTGGGTGGTGAAGGCTTTGGTCGACGCGACGCCGATCTCGGCGCCCGCGCGCGTGAAGTAAACGAGCTGGGAGGCGCGTGGAATGGCGCTCTCCGGCACGTTGCAGATGGAAAGCGTGGCGCTTTGGCCTAGGCGTTTGGCGTGTTTCAGCGCTTCCATGGTGTCTAGTGTTTCGCCGGATTGCGAGATGGTGATGATGAGTTGTTTGGGGTTCGCGACGGATTCGCGGTAGCGATATTCACTGGCAATTTCGACGGAGACCGGGACTTTGGCGATGCTCTCGAGCCAATATTTCGCCGTGAGACCGGCGTGATAACTGGTGCCTGCCGCGAGTATGAGGATGCCGTCGATGCTGCGGAATAGCGCTTCGGCCTCGGCGCCGAATAGTATCGGCGCGAAACCATCGATGATGACCGCTTCGATAGTGTCGGTCAGGGCGCGCGGTTGTTCGTGGATTTCTTTTTGCATGAAGTGGCTGTAGGGGCCAAGCTCCATGGAGGCGAGGGACACGTCGCTGACACGCACCGGGCGCTCAGCTTTCACGCCGGTTTTGTCGACGACGGTGACGCCGTCGCGGCGGATTTCGGCGACATCGCCATCGTCGAGATACATGACACGGCGCGTAGCGGATAGCACCGCGGATACGTCAGAGGCGATGAAATTTTCGCCTTCGCCGAGACCGATCAGCAGCGGGCAACCGAGGCGGGCACAGGTCATCACCTCCGGCGTTTTCAAACACACCGCGCCAATGGCGAACGCGCCGACCAACTCTTTCACCGCGCGCTGGGTGGCGGTGAAAAGGTTATTGCATTCGCTGTAGTGATGATGAATGAGGTGGGCGATAACTTCCGTATCGGTTTGTGATTCGAACACGTAGCCGAGTTTTTTCAGATTGGCGCGATGCTCGTCATGATTTTCGATAATGCCGTTGTGCACGACGGCGATGGTGCCGCCGGAAACATGCGGGTGGGCGTTGAATTCAGTGACGCCGCCGTGGGTCGCCCAGCGCGTGTGGCCGATGCCTACGACGCCATGTAAATTCACCGCCGCGGCTTTGGCTTCCATGTCGGCGACGCGTCCGACGGAACGCACGCGAGTAATGCCGCCGTTGAGCACCGCCACACCCGCGGAGTCATAGCCGCGATACTCTAATCGTCGTAAGCCCTCGATCAATAACGGGACGACGTTTCGACTTGCGACAGCACCGACGATTCCACACATGGTTTTACCTCGTTATTTCTTGCTGGTTTTAACGGGCCGTTTCCAGCCGGGGATGGTCATTTGTTTCGCTCGGGAAATAGTCAATTCGCCGGCGGGCGCATCTTTGGTTAAGGTCGTCCCGGCGCCAAGTGTCGCACCTTTGCGCACCGTGACAGGCGCGACAAGTTGTGTGTCGGAGCCGATGAATACATCGTCTTCGATAATGGTGCGATATTTGTTGGCGCCGTCGTAATTACAGGTGATTGTGCCCGCGCCGATGTTGACGTTGCTGCCGACGGTGGCATCGCCCACGTAGGCGAGATGATTGGCTTTGGAGCCTTTGCCTAGCTCGGTGTTTTTGAGTTCGACGAAGTTGCCGACGTGCGCGCGATCGGCAAGTTTGGTGCCAGGGCGCAGCCTGGAGTACGGACCAATGCGACAGTCGGCCCCGACGATCGCGTCCTCCAATACACTGTAGGGTGCGATTTGCGTTTCGCTTGCGATGGTTACGTTTTTCAATACGCAACCGGCGCTGACTGAAACATTGTCGGCCAATGTTACGTTGCCTTCAAAGACGCAGTTAATATCGATGAATACATCTTTGCCGCAGATCAGCGTTCCGCGCACATCGATGCGCGC
>JANMJR010000053.1:0-7523 GCA_031371465.1 Pseudomonadota bacterium | reverse complement strand
GTCCTTGGGCGGTAACGGCGTACCCTGTTTTTGCAGTTGTTGGCTAATCGCGGCCACTCGCGTTTCCAGTTCGCGCTCGGTGATCACGCCGTCATTGACCACGACCAGGATGCGATCGATCAATTGGTATGCCGAGTCGGCGTTTGGTTTGCCGCGTTTGGTGGCGTTGTCCTGGGCGTACGGCGACGTACTCGATACAATGCACAGTAGCGCGCTGAGGCAGGCGAGGCGGCGAAGTGAGGTCATGGATTTATCTCTTGAGATTTCATATAGCCCGGAATATTTTGTTTCAACATTTCCAACGGATTGTTGCCGAGTCGGGAGAGTCCATTCAGTTCGAGTTGGATAAAGATCGACGTCGAAACCTGTTGTTGCGCGATGGCTAACCGATGGGCCACCAAGCGCAATGCCCAGCAGTCCTTATTATACTCAAGCCCTGCCAACCCCTCCACCATCTTTCGATCGCGTAGCGAATAGTTAAACCGGCCCAGTCCATACCAACGCGCACTCAGCGGCCATTGCCCGGAAATATCGATCTGACTAATCGCTTCCGGCAACGCCGCGGTTGCGGTGCGGCTGCGATAGGCCAGGTTGATCACTTTTCCGAACCCCGGGTTGTAGCGCACGCCGGCGGTAAATTTTTCGGTGCGCTTGTTGTTCGGACTGTACTGAGTTGCCAAGTCGATCGACCATTTCCGAGAAAGTTGTCCCGACACAGCCGCCAGAATATCCGAGGCAAGCCCATCGCGCGCGGGATTGTCCAATGTGACTTGCTGGGTATCGAAGTAGTAACGCTGACCGATGGCGGCACGCAGCCGTTCCACGCCGGTTGCATCCTCGATAAATCGGCTGGTCAGTGCGGCGGTGATTTGGTTGGCGTCATTGATGCGGTCACCACCGACGAACTGATTCTCCGTAAAAATTTGCGCGAAGTTGAAGTCCGATTCCGAAGTGGAAAATTTTGGAAACCGGCTTTGATCCTGGAATGGGATGTTGACGTAATACAGCCGTGGCTCGAGGGTTTGATGATAAGGTCTAAGCTTGTAGGTGAATTCGCGCTCGAAGAACAGGCCGCTGTCGATGCTGAAGATCGGCAAGCTGCGATCGAACCCATCCTCGCCGCTAAAGTTTTTCGTCAATTTGTAGCGCGTGTAGTGGTAGCCCAGCTTCGGTGTGATATAAGAAAAATTGTTGGCCATGGGATAACTGACACTGGGATAGAGCAGCAAGCGTTGTCCGTTAACCTTAGTGGGATGATCGAACTGCGTCAGCTCCGATTCAAGGTTCCAGTTGGCGCCGAAATAATCGGGTTTGGATCCGAGTAACAACAGTTGCGGTTGCAAACGATAGGGGATGTCGATGCGTTTTGCCGGATCCGGATCCTGCAAAGTTTGATAGCTCAAGAAGCGCGTGGAAAAGGTCCAATTGGGGTTGGCGTAACGCATTTCCGCATCACGCGGTAAGTTGGTGGTCGAGGTATCGACCACGCGAGTGCTTAAGTCGCGAAAGTAGTTATCGTCCGATGCGCGTTGAAAATTAACTCGCCCACTCCAACCGCGGGTGAGGCTTTGGCTATGTTGCCAAGCCAGAAAATCACGGGCTTCGCCAATTTGTCTATCGTGTGGCAGAAGATCGGCGTGCAGTTCGCCGGCAAAGGTCGGCCACAAATAACGAAATTCGTTCTGCAGTTGAATACCGCGTTTCGACAGTATCCGCGGTATGAGCGTAGCGTCCATGTTGGGCGCGATGTTCCAGTAAAACGGAATGGAAATCTCCAAGCCATTGCGTCCGGTGGCGCCGATAACCGGCGGTAACAACCCGGTCTTACGCTTGTCGCTGAGGGGAAAGCTGACCCAGGGTAGGTACAAAAATGGAACGCCCATGAACTCCACGCTGGCGTTGCGCGCCGTGCCCACTTCCGTGACGCGGTCAAGGTCTAGATCTTTAACGCGCAAGAACCAATCGTCCTGGCCGATAGCGCAGGTGGTGTAGCGGCTGTCGGACAAGTGCTCATGCTTGTCGCCAAGAAAGTCGATGCGACGGGCGTCGCCGCGACCGGATAGCTTACGCGCGCGGGTCTTGGCCAAACGAAATGTCGGGCCCTCCATATAACCGGTTTCACTATCGAGGTCATACTTTAAATAGCTGCCTTCGATGATGTCGCCGTTCCGTTCAAGGCGCACGGCGCCGTTTGCGGTGACCTCTTGTTCGGGCTCAAGGAAGTACAGCCGGTCCGTATTCAGTTTCATGTCGCCCTGCTGTAATTCCACCTGGCCGCTTGCTTCCACGTCGACATTGCTGCGTCCCTCGAGTCGATCGGCTTCCAAGGTGATCGGCATGGTTTTCTGCGCGCCAAGCGTTTCGGATTGGGTCGCTGTTGCTGCCGGATCATCGGCGGCGAAACCGGGTGAGGAAACTAAGCACAACAAGAATAAGAGCGGGAAAAGGATTGGCATTAATCTTTGCTACGATCGGTGGAGTTATTGAATGCTAAAATTCACTAGTATATTTCATTCACCCTAGGGAGTTGTGCTTGGATCGTTACGCCCTGCTGCAAACCTGGCTCGAAAAACGCTTTCCCGGCGAACGTTACGAACTCACGCCGGCCTCGAGTGACGCCAGTTTTCGGCGCTATTTTCGCGTCGCGCACGGCGAGGCGACCCAGATCGTAATGGACGCGCCGCCGGACCAAGAGGATTGCCGCGCGTTCATCCATGTCGCCGGACTGATGCAGGCGGCCGGCTTGAATGTGCCGCATATTCTGGCGAGCGATCTGGATCACGGTTTTTTGCTGTTGACCGATCTTGGCAGCGTAACCTATCTCGCCGCCTTGCAAGGGGGCAAACCCGATGGGCTTTTCCTCCACGCCACCGAAGCGTTGGTGACCTGGCAACTGGCCACTCGCACTGATGAACTCCCGCCGTACGATGAAGCGTTGCTGCGCCGCGAGTTGAATCTTTTTCCCGATTGGTATGTCGGTGAACATCTGAAGCAGGAACTAAGTGCGACACAACGTGAGCGATTAGAGGCGGTATTTTCCCTGCTGTTGAAGAACAACCTGGCGCAGCCAACAGTGTACGTGCATCGCGATTACATGCCGCGCAATTTAATGGTCACCACGCCCAATCCCGGCATTCTCGATTTTCAGGACGCGGTGCTCGGCCCCATTACCTACGATGTCGCCTCGCTGTTTCGCGACGCGTTTATCTCCTGGGAAGAAGAACAGATTCTCGACGGGACTATTCGTTATTGGGAGCGGGCGCGAAAAGCGGGCCTGCCGGTGCGCGCGGATTTTTCCGATTTTTACCGCGATGTCGAGTATATGGGCTTACAGCGCCACCTCAAAGTCGCCGGCATTTTTGCGCGCATCAACTATCGCGACGGCAAGCCGCACTACCTCGCGGACATCCCGCGTTTCATCGGCTATATCCGCCACACCTGTGGGCGCTACGGCGAATTGCGTCCGCTGCTGGACCTGCTCGATGAAATCGAAGGCGCCGAGGCTAAAGTAGGTTACACGTTTTAGGATGAAAGCGATGATTCTAGCCGCCGGGCGCGGCGAACGCATGCGCCCGCTGACCGACACGATACCCAAGCCGTTGCTCAAAGTGGGCGGCAAAGCGCTGATTGTCTGGCACATCGAAAAGCTCGCGCGCGCGGGTTTTGACGAGGTCGTTATCAACCACGCCCATCTTGGCCATATGATTGAGGCCGAGCTCGGTAGCGGTGAAAATTTCGACGTCGATATTTTCTATTCGCCCGAAACGAGCGCATTAGAAACCGCCGGCGGTATCGCCCTGGCGCTGCCGTTGTTGGGCGAGCAAGCGTTTCCGGTGATTAACGCCGACGTATTTTGCGACTACGATTATCGCGATCTGCACGCGGAGACGGTCATACTGCAAGATGATCCGGCGCGCAGCGCCCATTTGGTGTTAGTCGATAATCCCGAACATCATCCGCAAGGCGATTTCGTTTTGCAGCATGCTCTCATCGTGCCGGGAGGCGCGCCACGCTTGACTTTCAGCGGTATCGGCATTTATCAACCAGCGTTTTTTCACGGCATGCCGCGCGGCGAGAAAGTGGCTCTCGCGCCGCTGTTGCGTGCCGCCATTGCCGACGGCCGCGTCAGCGGCGAGCACTTTTTCGGGATGTGGACCGATGTTGGCACACCTTCCCGGCTCGAACAATTGAACCAAGTGGTTCAGCCCAAAGTCACACATTGAACACTCAACCAGAAGGCGAATTGTGATCCCCATCTCGCGTTATCAACGCCGTCGTGCGCAGCTCGCTAAATCCATGGGCGCGGGCATCGCCATTGTCCCCACGGCCCCGGAGCGGGCGCGCAATCGCGACACCCATTACCTATATCGTTTCGATAGTTATTTTTATTACCTCAGCGGATTTGTCGAACCGGACGCGGTGGTCGTGCTCATTGCCGGGAAGAGCCCGAAGACAATATTATTTTGCCGCGAGAAAGATCTCACGCGCGAAATTTGGGATGGTTATCGCCACGGTCCGAAAGCGGCGCAAAAAACCTTTGCGTTCGATGCTGCTTATCCCATCGCCAAGCTCGACGAGATGATGCCTAAACTCATCGCCGATCAAGCGGTGCTGCATTTTCCGCTCGGCGCAGATGCCGCGTGGGACGCGCGCGTCGTCGGCTGGCTCAACCAGGTCAAAGCCCAGGTGCGCAGCGGCGTCTGCGCGCCGACGGAAATTCAAGATGTACGCACCTTGCTCGACGCCATGCGATTACTCAAGGACGCCGACGAGATCAAGGTGATGCGCGGCGCGGCGGCAATCGCGTCCGACGCCCATCGGCGCGCCATGCAAACCACGCGGCCCGGCATGATGGAATATGAAGTCGAAGCGGAACTGGCCCACGAGTTCCGCCGCCGCGGCTCGCAAGCGCCGGCCTATACCTCAATCGTGGCGGGCGGCGCCAACGCGTGCGTGCTGCACTATGTGGAAAACAAAGATCGTCTACGTGAAGGCGAATTATTGTTGATCGACGCCGGTTGTGAGTTAGACGGTTACGCCTCCGACATCACCCGCACCTTTCCCGTCAGCGGAAAATTCAGCGCGGCCCAGCGCGACGTGTATGAATTGGTGCTCGCGGCGCAAGCAAAAGCAATCGCCGCGGTGAAACCCAATGCCTCATTCGAGGCCTATCACGAAGTGGCGCTGCGGGTGCTGGTGCGCGGCATGATCGATTTCAAATTGTGTAAAGGCAGCGTCGACAAAGTCATTCAGACGGGCGACTATCGTCAGTTCTACATGCATCGCACCGGCCATTGGCTCGGGCTCGATGTGCACGATGCCGGCGACTACAAAAAAAATGGCAAGTCGGTGAAGCTCGCGCCCGGCATGGTGTTGACCGTCGAGCCGGGATGTTACATTCGCCCGGCGAAAAATGTGCCGAAAGCGTTTTGGAATATCGGCATTCGTATCGAAGACGATGTGTTGGTGACGAAGTCCGGGCGCGATGTGCTGACCCATCCGCCGAAAACGGTGCGCGAAATCGAAGCGGCGATGGGCAGCGCGTGAGCTTGAGCGCCGACATCGTTGTGATCGGCGGCGGACCCATTGGGCTGGCATTTGCGCTTGCCGCGCACGCGCAAGGCCGTCGCGTAATCGTGCTGGAAGCCAATAGCCCTGGGCTACCCGGTATTGGCGCGGCCTCCGACACACGCACCTTGGCGCTCGCGGCAGGTAGTCGGCTCATTCTCAATGAACTCGGCGCTTGGCCGCTGGATTTGCCGGCGACGCCGATCACGACAATCCACGTCACGCAGCGCGGTGGTTTCGGCCAAAGCATTTTGCATGCGCAAGAATTCGGCGTGCCGGCGTTAGGCTATACCCTGAGTTATCGCGCCCTGGTTCTCGCGCTACTGGCGCGCGCCGAGCAGAGCGGATTGTGGGTAACCGATGGCGCGACGGTTAAGGCGGTCGCGACCAGCGCGAATGATGGTGTGGTGACCTATGTCCGCGACGGTGTCGACCACACCTGCACGGCGACACTGATCGTCGTCGCCGATGGCGGTCGCACTTTGACGCAACTGCCATCGATACAAATCGAAGAAAAAGACTATGGCCAGGTCGCCCTATTGGCGCGGGTCTCCAGCGATCGGCCGCACGGAAATATCGCTTACGAACGCTTCACCCCGACCGGCCCGGTGGCGTTATTGCCGGTCGGCACTGAGTTCGGCTTGGTGTGGACCGTCGCCCCGCAGGAGGCGGAACGCATTAAACAACTTGACGATGAACATTTTCTGGCGGAATTTCAAGAAACGTTCGGCGGTTACGCCGGAAAATTTTTCAATCTGCATTTGCGGTTTCAGTTTCCGTTGCGCTTGCGTTATGCCGACCGCACCACGACACAGCGCATGGTCTTAATCGGCAACGCCGCGCAAGCCTTGCATCCGGTCGCCGGACAAGGATTCAATCTGGGCCTGCGCGACGCCGAGCAACTCGCGCGTTTGTTGCGCACGCTGCCGAGTGACGGCGATTGCGGCGAGCCGGCGTTGTTGCGACGCTATCAACGCAGCCGCAAACCCGATACGCGCGCGGGGATTTTTTTTACCGACGCGTTGGTGCGCGGATTTTCCAACGATCATCCTTTTCTGCGCGTCGGTCGCGGCATGGGTTTAACTGCGCTGCAAATGCTGCCGTTTGCGCGCCGTCGCTTGGCGCGGGCGATGATGTTTGGCCGGACACCTTGGTGAAACATAAATTATGCGTTGCCCTGGGAGCCGCGCTTATTCTGGCTCGTGGCAGTGTCATGCTTGGAAGCCGCGCGGCTATTGGGCGCTGGAGCAGCACCCTGTGAACGCCGACATCATTGTGGTCGGTGGCGGAATCGTCGGCGCCAGCTTCGCGCTACAAAGTAATTGTCAGATCGTGGTCGTCGATCGCAATCCGCCGCCGGTCGTGGTGTTGGATGGCGAATTCGACCACCGTGTTTATGCGCTGACCCCGACCAACATGGCCTTGTTGGAGTGTTTGGATTTGTTTCAGCCGCAAGATCGCGCGCGGCTTGGCCCCATTCGCGCCATGGAAATTGTCGGCGATAAGCAGGCGAAGCTGGCGTTCTCCGCCCGCAGTGTGGAACTTAGCGAATTGGCCGTCATGATCGAGCATCGTTTGTTGGCGCGGCGCTTGACCGACAAGCTGAGCGCTGCGAGTCACGTGAATTACCTTGCCCATTGCGGCCCAACAGCCGTTGACGTTCGCTGCGACGGGGTAAGTTTAACGCTCGAAGATGGGGCGAAGATCAACGCGGATCTGCTGGTCGGCGCCGACGGCGCGAACTCCTGGGTGCGCGGCGAAAGCGGTTTTTCCACGCGCGAAAAAGATTATGAGCAGATCGCGCTGGTGGCGAATTTTCGCTGCGAGAAAAATCATGAGTATATTGCGCGGCAGTGGTTCGCCGACGGCGGCATCTTGGCTTGGCTGCCGTTGCCAGGCAACATTATTTCGATTGTCTGGTCGTTGCCGGCGGCGCGGGCGGAGCAATTGAGCGC
>JANMJR010000461.1:0-5974 GCA_031371465.1 Pseudomonadota bacterium | reverse complement strand
CTGGAAAAACCGGGATTGGGTGCGCCATTGATGTCCGCCGATGGATAGCCGTTGTAGCGCGTGACGCGAGTTGGGCCGAACGTCGGGTCTACTTTCATTAACGCGCCCAGGGGCACCATTTCGCCTTTGCCGTTGCGCGTTTGCAATTGTGTGACGGAGTGCGCATCGGCGCGGAATGGTCCGTCGGCCTGCACGATTACCTGATAGGTTTTGCCGAAGCGCGTGAAGTCATTCACGTAGAGCGAGCCGAGATTGATTTGCAAGGAGTCGTAGATGTCGTGCAGCGCCACGCCCATTTGTTTGGCGCGGGTTCGATCGACATTGGCGAACAGTTGCGGCACGTTGATATCGTAAGTGGAGTAGGGCGTGCCGATACTCGATTTTGGGTTGCCGTAAATTTGCCCGAGCGTACCCCACACGGCGCCGAACAGCGCCTGCTCCCCTTGGCCGCTACGGTCTTGCACTTGCAGCTTGAAGCCACCGGCATTACCCAGACCGTCCACCGCCGGTGGCGGCACGACGAACATGCGCGCGCCCTTAATCTGTTGGATGGCGCCGTTCACCTGGCCGAGGATGGCAAACTTACTTAGATCGGGCGTGGTGCGTTGATCGAACGAGGTCAAGCCGAAAAACACGATGCCTTCATTCGGCGCGGCGGAAAATCCCGCGATTGATAACCCCGGAAATGCCACCGAATTTTCGATGCCGGGCACCTTAAGGGCAATGTCGCTCATCTGGCGAATCACCGCGTCGGTGCGATCCAGCGAAGCGCCGGCGGGCAGTTGGGCAATGCCGATCAAGTATTGCTTATCCGGCGCCGGCACAAAGCCGGCGGGCACCCGCGTAAAAAGCAATGCCGCGGCCACGAGTAATATGGCGTAGACCAACATGGCGATGGATTTGCGCCCCAGAATGCCCGTGACACCACGTCCGTAGGCATTGCTGCTACGGCGAAAGAAGCGATTGAAGCCGCGGAAGAACCAGCCGAATAACGCGTCCATGATCCGTGTCAGGCCATCTTTTGGCGCATCGTGGGGCCGCAACAAAATGGCCGACAGGGCGGGCGATAAGGTAAGTGAATTGAACGCGGAAATGATGGTGGAAATCGCGATGGTCACGGCGAATTGTTTGTAGAACTGGCCGGATAAGCCGGGCACAAAGGCGAGCGGCACAAACACCGCGCACAGTACCAGCGCGATAGCAATGATGGGCCCGCTGACTTCTTGCATCGCCTTGATCGTGGCGGCGTGCGGCGTGAGGCCATTTTCGATATTGCGCTCGACGTTTTCCACCACGACGATGGCGTCATCGACCACGATCCCGATCGCCAGCACCAGGCCAAACAAAGTCAGGGTATTGATGGAGAATCCCAAAGCGAGCAACACCGCGAACGTGCCGATGATCGACACCGGCACCGCCAGTAAGGGAATGATGGATGCGCGCCAAGTCTGCAAAAAGATAATCACTACCAGCACCACCAGCAGCACTGCTTCGATCAACGTCGTGACCACTTTCTCGATCGAGGTTTGCACGAAGCGCGTCGGATCGTAGACGATGCTGTAGGCCACGCCCGGCGGAAAGTTCGGTTTCACCCGTTCCATGGTTTCGCGCACGGCGTTAGAGAGCGCCAACGCGTTGCTGCCCGGCGCTTGGAAAATCACGATGGCCGCGGCTTCTTTATTGTTGAGCAAGCTGCGCAGCGCGTAGGTGTTGGCGCTCATTTCGACGCGGCCGACATCTTTTATGCGCACCAGCGCGCCGCTGACGGGATCGGCGCGCACGATCACGTCGGCAAATTCTTCCTCCGTGGACAACCGCCCCTGAGTATTGAGCGGCAATTGAAAATCCGTACCACTGGGCATAGGGGGCGCACCGACCGTGCCGGCGGCGACTTGTGTGTTTTGTTCACGGATCGCGCCGACGACATCGCTCGCCGTCATGTTGCGCGCGGCAAGTTCGTGGGGGTTGAGCCAAACCCGCATGGCGTAGTCGCCGGCGCCGAACAACAGGACGGTTCCCATGCCCGGCAGGCGCAACAATTCATCGCGCACCTGCAATTGGCCGTAGTTGCGCAGATAGAGTGCGTCGCGGCTGTTATCCGGGCTCAACAGATGCACCACCATGGTGAGATTCGGGGATTGTTTTTCCGTGGTCACGCCGATCTGCCGCACGATCTCCGGTAGTCGGGGTAAAGCGCGGTTGATGCGGTTTTGCACCGCGGTTTCCGCCGCTTCGGGATCGGTGCCGATCTTGAAGGTGACGGTCAAGGTCATCACGCCGTCGGCGGTGCCTTGGCTTTCAAAGTAGAGGAGGTTGTCGATGCCGTTGATCTGCTCTTCAAGCGGCGTGGCGACGGTTTCGGAGATCACGCGCGGATTGGCGCCGGGGAACTGGGCGCGCACCACGATTTGCGGTGGCGCGACTTCCGGATACTCGGAAATCGGCAACTGAAAAATCGACAGCCCGCCGATCAGAAAAATGAAAATAGACAACACCGCGGCAAAGCGCGGCCGGTCGATAAAAAAGCGCGAGATGTCCATATTCGTCCCTAGCTTTTTTCGGCCGGTTTTGCTTCTTCCTTCTGGGCCGGCGCACCCGGCGCCGCGACTATGGGCATGCCGGCCTGATCAACCTTCAGCATTTGTGGCGTAACGGGTGCGCCGGGGAAGGCGCGTTGCAATCCGTCGACGATGATGTTCTCACCCGCTTTGACGCCGGTCACGACGCGCATGCCATCGATCAAAGCCGCGGGCTTAACCTCGCGCGACTCGACCAAATTATTCGCGCCGACGACCATCACGATCTTGCGCGTTTGATCGGTGGTGATGGCGCGATCCGGCACCAGCGTCGCCTCGTAGGAGCCGCTGCCCATGAGTTTAATGCGCGCCGAGAGTCCCGGTGTGAAACGGCTGTCAGCGTTATCGAATATCGCGCGGGCACGCATGCTCCCGGTCGCCGGATTTAGGCGATTATCGACGAAGTCCATGTTGCCTTGATGCGGGTAACCTTGTTCATCGGATAAGCCCATCAACACCGGATTGGCGGTTTCGCGTGACGATGGCCGAGTTCCGTCACGCGCGGCGCGAACGTATTTCAAATAAGTCGCCTCGCTGGCGTCGAAGTAGGCATAGACGCGATCCATCGACACGATGGTGGTCAACACCGGTTCGCCGGCGCTGACTAAATTTCCCGGCGTCACGGCGGCGCGGGAAATGCGCCCATCGATCGGCGAAGCGACGCGGGTAAAGCTTAAATTGAGCTTCGCGACGCTCAATTCGGCTTGCGCCGCTTGAATGGAGGTTTCGCCGTTACGCACCGCAGCGCGCAATTGATCGACTTCCTGCTGGGAAATGGCTTGCATCGGCAACAACTTTTCCGCTCGAGCCAGTTCGCTTTTTGCAAGCTCCCACTGAGTACGTGCCGTGGCGATACGCGCTTCCACCCGCGCCGTCTCCATGACGAATGGCCGTGGATCGATGGTGAAAAGGGTCTCGCCTTTTGTTACTTTCTGGCCTTCGGTAAAATGGACTTTGTCCAACGTCCCCGCGACCCGAGCGCGGATATCGACGCTGTCGATTGCTTCCAATCGAGCGGTGAATTCGTCAAATTCCTGCACCACGTGTTTGGTTACCGGCGCTACTGACACCGGCGGTGGGCCGCCACCCGGCGGGCCTTTTGCTTCCGGGCTGCCTTTACCGCAACCGGCCAATAACAATGCGCCACAAAAAATGGCAAACAAAAACAATAGTACGCGCGACGACGAGTAGGTCATGGAATCCTCGGGTTCTATAGGGGGGCGCACTGGGATGTTTTGAATTATTTTTGCGCAGTGCAACAATTTGATTATAACCATTACTTTTAGTTCCAGGTCAAGCGCACATTCAAACTATATCTTTGCCAGACGGCGCGCGGTGCTTGATCGGCGCCATGGTATGCCTGGAGAAGCGCTCCAATGTTGCTGCTTCAGGCACAGGTCATGGCGCAGTCCCGAGTTAGGGGCGCCATTCAAAAGCGGCTATAATCCAACGAAACCAGACCATAAATTGCCTGTGCGCCGACCGCCCGTTACCGCAACCCCCGCTATTTTTTCCATTCGCCCGATGTGCATCGGCGACACGCCATGAGCGCGGGACAATACGCCGCGCGCGGGCCGTTGTGGGCCGATATTAAGCGCGAACGCGAGAACACGATTCCTTTTTGGTTCGCGTTTTTAATCGCGGCGATTCTTGAGATAGGTATTTTTGCGGCGGTTTTTTTCGTCGATTGGACCGATGAATACGGCGTCCAAGAGCCGCCTATGACGGTGCAATTGGTGGAACCGGAACCGCCGAAGGAAGCGCCCAAGCCCGAACCCGTCAAACCGCCGGAGCCGCCGCCACCGGAACCGATCAAACCACCCGAGCCGCCGAAACCGATTCCGAAGCCCGAACCTAAGCCGATTCCCAAGGTGGAACCGCCGAGGGTCGAGATCAAGCCGGAACCGATGCCCGAGCCGAAGATCGTCATTACCGAGGCGAAGCAGGAACCGGTTCCCGAGCCAAAGGCCGAGCCGCCACCGCCGCAACCGGTTCCCGAACCCAAGGTCGAGGCGCCACCACCCGAGCCGGCCAAGGTAGCACCGAAGGTCGAGCCGCAAGCGCAAGCCGCGCCGCCCAAGCAAGTGCGCAATGCCAAGCCGCTACGAAAAGTCGCCGCGGCCTATCCGCGTAGCGCGTTGAAGAACGGCACGATGGGTAAGGTCAAGGCGCGTTTGACGATCGGCGAAGGCGGCGATGTGATTGATGTGGAGATTATGGAATCGAGCCCGCCGGGGGTGTTTGACGACGCCGTGACCAAGGCCGTGAAGCAATACAAATTCGAGGGCGACGGCTCGAAATATTTCGTCGACCAGGAAGTATTGTTTAAGTTGGAAGATTAAAATGCCGCGACTTTCCTCTGCCGTAACTATTGCGCTGTTGCTCGCCGGTTGCGCGACACCAGCGCAGCGCGACATGGCCCAAGCGCGAAAGAATTTTTTCTGGCCCGAGCCTAAGGGCTGGGACAATCGTAGGTTCGAATTTCCCCTTTATTTTAGCGCCGAGGTTAAGCGCCGAGGCCACGAAGAATTGCGCTTAATGCCGGGGTTCTTCAAACTTGAATCAGCGGAACTGTGGAGTTACGCATTCGCGTGGTGGCTGACGGACGAGCGGCCGGTCAATCTAGAAACTTTAAGCGAAGATTTGCCGAAATATTATCGTGGATTGTGCGCCGTGGATGGCCCAAAGACGCTCAGGCTTGACCCGGCGCGGTACCGGACTCGGGTGAGGCTGGATCCCGCGGTGAACGTTACGCCGTTGACGCTCAAGCAAAATTATCAAGCGTTTTTGGCGGAAGTGGAGACCTACGAATGTTTGAGCGAGAAGGCCACGGGCGTGCCGTTGGTGCTAAAATTTCACGTCAAGACCTTTAGCTGTCGCGAGCAGAATCGCCGGGTCGCGCTGTTCGCCGTCTCACCGAAGCCGGACGGCGATTCGATTTGGACTACGCTGGATAATTTAGTGAATCAATTTCGTTGTGGTAATTAATAATCAATAGGAAAGTAAATGAAAAGCAAGGCCATACTCACACTCGATGAGCTGAAAAAAATTGCCGCCGGCGCCGAAGCCGATGCGAGTAAAAACAACTGGAACGTCTCCATCGCCATTTGTGATGACGGTGGCCATTTGTTGTTTTACCAACGGATGGACGGCGCCGCGCCGGTGAGTTCGCACATCGCGCCACAAAAAGCGCGCACCGCCGCCATCGGCCGGCGCAACACCAAGCTGTATGAAGACATGGTGAACGGCGGGCGTTACAGCGCGCTGTCGATGCCCGAAGTCACCCATCTGGAAGGCGGCGTGCCGATTATTGTGGACGGCAACGTCATCGGCGCCGTCGGCGTGTCCGGCGTGAAGTCGAGCGAGGACGCGCAGATCGCCGAAGCGGGGATCAAGGC
>JANMJR010000427.1:0-6007 GCA_031371465.1 Pseudomonadota bacterium | reverse complement strand
TGCAACCGGGCAACGGTTTTGCGTTCGATCTGGCGAAGCCGAATCTCGATTACGCCGACCTGTTACGCGTGGCTTACCACGCGACGCTGCCAAGTGTCGCGCGTATCAACGGCACGTGCATGGCCGGCGGCATCGGGTTGTTGTGCATGGCGGACCTCGCGGTGGCAGCCGATCACGTACAGTTCGGCTTGCCCGAGGTCAAGGTCGGTGTATTTCCCATGCAGGTGCTAAGCTTGTTGCAGCACCTGGCGCCACGCCGTTTAGTGCGCGAATGGTGTATCACGGGGGAGCCGTTCAGCGCGGCCGAGGCAAAAGAGGCGGGGTTGCTCAATCATGTCGTACCGGCCAGCGCGCTCGACGCCAAAGTCGAATGGCTGGTTCAGCGCATCGTCGACAAATCGCCGACCGCGATTCGACGCGGAAAATACGCAACGAGTGCAATCGCATCCATGTCCTTCGACGAAGCCGCCGCGCACATGGAGGGGCAAATCGCGCTATTGAGCCTGACCGAGGATGCGCAGGAAGGGCTCGCGGCGTTCAACGAAAAGCGCAGGCCGAGATGGCCGGGAAAATAACGGCTAAGCGCCCGTAATGAGGCGATTATTCGGGCTTGATTATCGTTCTTTTTTGACGAACTAGAATTGTCGGCGTGGATTTCGGTGTAGTTCGCGGGGCGGGTGAATCACTCGAATTGGGTTCCACCGGCGCCGAGAAAGCCATGCCGCTCTTTTGCCGTGGTTTGGAGGTTTGCGGCGAAACGATGGCGATCATTTGTTTGTACAAAACAATCGATTGCTCAGCCTTGAGCATGATCGTGTGCACGTCGAATGACGAGATGAAACCGTCGAACCGGGTTCCGTTGGTGAGCAATATTGTTATGCGCTGGCGCCGTTTGCGCAGCGTGTTGAGGTAAAACTCCTGAACATTTTTGTTCGGTTCCGGGAAAACAATGGGTTCGTTTTCTGCCTCTTTTGAGCGGGCCATATAGTTTACCGTTTGTCAGCGTTGGTGCGAGATAAAAGCGGCATTCAGTGTTATTGCCACGGTGGCCTCGGCTTGCGATTCTTGAGTGGAGACGAAACAGTCAATGGTTATTGTCAACGCCATTATACAAAGTTATTCTGACTTCAATGCGGCAAACCTTTTTAGCGTTGACAACTCGGACAATAAAACGTGGCGCGTTGCCCTTGGCGCAGCGTGCGAATTGTGTTGCCGCAGCGTAAACAGGGCCTCCCAGTACGATCATACACCCGATAGTTTAACTGGAAAGAACCGGGTTCGCCGGCGCTGTTGACGAAATTGCGCAACGTGCTGCCGCCGGCTTTGAGGGCCAAACTCAACGTATGCTTGATGGCCGCGACAATTCGCTCGCAACGCGCCAGTCCGACACGGCACGCCGGCGATTGCGGCCGCACGCCGGCGCGGAACAATGCCTCGTTGACGTAGATGTTTCCAACGCCGACGACGTGGTGCTGATCCATTAAGAATTGTTTAATACTGGCGCCGCGGCCGCGCGTTGCGCGGAATAAAGCCCCGCCATCGAAGGCCTCGGAAAGCGGCTCCACGCCGAGATCTACAAGCAGCGTGTGGCTGGCGGGTGGATCCACAGTCCAGTGTATTGAGCCGAAACGGCGCGGATCGGTATAGCGCACAATATGCCGATTCGACAGGAGCAGATCGTAGTGATCGTGCTTGGCCGGCGGCGTTTTCGCGCATACGATGCGCAAGCTGCCGGACATGCCCAGATGAATGATCAGATGACCATGGCCGCAATCAACCAGCAAATATTTCGCGCGTCGCGTAATGTCCCCGATCGCCGCACCGCGTAGTAGTGTCGGCAAATTAGATGGAATGGGCCAGCGCAGGCGATGATCGCGCACCACGAGATCGACAATCCGTTCGCCTTTGAGGTGCGGCAAAAGCCCTAATCGGGTCGTTTCAACTTCCGGCAATTCCGGCATGGGCTCGGGCGTTATTAGTGAGTAGCACGGGTGATTGGGTTGCGGAAAACGCAGACGAATTAGTGTGCGCGGGATTTCGTGAGACCATTTCGCGCTGACCCAAATCGCGACAATCCATCGCGGTTTCCTTAGAATGATAACTTATGTCCGAACACGCGTCCCTTTCCGCACGCCCATGGCAACCCACTTCCTTCGTTAAAGCGTCGTTCGCGCTGCATGCGCTGTCAGCCATCGCGGTCGGCGCTGCGCCCGCGACATGGCCTTGGGCGCTCGCAGCGGTTGCCGCGAATCAGGCGCTAATTGGCGGCGCGGTGCTGTGGCCGCGCAGCACCTGGATCGGGGAAAATATTCGTCGCTTGCCCTCGTGCTCCGTCGCCAATAACGAAATCGCGTTGACCTTTGACGATGGTCCCGACCCGGACATTACGCCGCGGGTGTTGGATTTGCTCGACGCGGCCGGTCACAAAGCGAGTTTCTTCGTGGTCGGTGAACGCGCGACAAAATACGCCGAGGTGATTCAAGACATCGTTAAACGCGGCCATGCAGTGGAAAATCACTCGCAACACCACACTAATAGTTTCGCGTTTTATCCTTCGTTTAAACTGCATCGCGAACTCAGCGCCGCGCAACAAGCCATTGCCGATGCGGCAGGCGCGTTGCCACGATTTGTTCGCGCGCCCATGGGTTTTCGCACGCCGTTTCTCGATCCTGTGATCGCGCGATTAGGATTGCACTACTCCTCATGGACGCGGCGCGGTTTCGATTCTACCGCGAAGCATTCCGCGCCGGTATTACAGCGCCTGATCACCCGTTTAAACGCGGGCGATATTTTATTGCTGCATGATGGGTCGATGTTGCGGACTCGACGCGAGCGCGCAATCGTGCTCGAGGTATTGCCGGCTCTACTGCAGCATATTTCCGCTCGCGGCCTGCACTCCGTCACGCTGCGTCATGCCTATCGCGATGTCCTCGGCGAGTGATGCCTTGCTCGACGCAGCAGCGTCGCTGTACCAATCGGCGGGTAAATTTGCGTTGCGATTCGCACGCGGCAAGCTGCGGCATGATCCCCTGTTTATCGCTGTGTTGAAAAGCAGCTTAATCAAGAATGGCATGACGGTGCTCGATTTGGGCTGCGGCCAAGGGCTGTTACTCGCACTCTTGCATTCCGCCGAGAACCAATACCAGCGCGGCGCCTGGCCAATTGATTGGCCACCACCCGCTCTGGGATTGGAGCTACACGGCATCGAGTTGCGTAAACGCGAAGTTGCCATTGCCCGTAAAGCCCTCGGATCGTTCGCGCGAATCACGCTGCTGGACTTGCGTGCCGGCGACATTCCCCATGCGGACGTGGTCACGGTGTTCGATGTACTGCACTATCTGGAGGCGAAGGCGCAGCTGGATTTGATCCAGCGTATTGCGCGCGCAATTTCGCCCGGCGGGTTACTGCTCGTGCGTGATATCGATGCAGCAGCGGGGTTTAGCTATCGCTTAACCCATCTCGTCGAGCGAATCGCGGCAATTTGCCGCGGCCACTTTCGCCAACATTTTCATTTTCGTTCGCGCTCGCAATGGGATAAGTTATTCGCTGAGAATGGTTTTGCACTGGAGTCGATGCCGATGAGCGACGGCACCCCATTCGCGAATGTGCTGTGGGTGGCGCGGCGCCTGGGATAACAAGGCTCGATTCCCGCCGCAGCCTGCCCTCGAGGGCAGGCTTTAGTCGAGGGGAGGAATGACGGATAATAGGGTTTTATGGTATTTGCCACGCCTCCAAGCCAGGCAGGCGCATTGATTAATTGAAAGGATAAAAATGAGTGCCGTACCCATTAGTATCAACACTGCCGTCGATGAAATCCGTGCCTTGTTGGGCGAGCGATTATCCACCAGCAGCGGCGTGCGCGACCATCACAGCAAGGACGAATCCTGGCACATTCCCCATCGTCCCGATGCCGTGGCATTTCCGAATTCCACCGAAGAAATCGCCGACATCGTACGCATTTGCGCGCGCCATCGCACGCCGGTGGTCGCCTACGGCACCGGCACCTCGCTGGAAGGCGCGGTGATTCCTGAGCATGGTGGCGTGGTGGTCGATTTGGCGAATCTGAATCAGGTGTTGCAAGTGAATGTCGATGATCTCGACGTCACCGTACAAGCGCGCGTAACGCGTAAGCAACTGAACGAACATCTGCGCGATACCGGTTTGTTTTTCCCCATCGATCCCGGCGCCGATGCCTCGCTTGGCGGCATGGCGGCGACGCGCGCCTCAGGCACCAACGCCGTGCGTTACGGCACCATGCGCGAAAACGTGTTGGCGCTGACCGTGGTGATGGCCGATGGACGCATTATCCGCACCTCGCGCAGAGCGCGTAAATCCGCCGCGGGCTACGACTTGACTCGCTTGTTCGTCGGCTCCGAAGGTACACTGGGCATCATCACCGAAGTGACGCTGCGCATCTACGGCATTCCCGAAGCGATGGCCGCCGCAGTGTGCTCGTTCGATTCGCTAAATGGCGCAATTGATACCGTGATTCAGACGATCCAGCTCGGCATTCCCATCGCGCGTATTGAATTACTCGACGACATTCAGATGGATGCGGTAAATAAATTTTCTAAGTTGAACTATCCCGTTAAAGATACGCTGTTCGTCGAATTCCACGGCACCGAAGCCGCGGTGAAAGAGCAAGCGGAAACGGTGCAAGCCATTGCCCAAGAAAATACCGGCGGCGAATTCAAGTGGGCCACCAAGCAAGAGGAACGCACCCATCTTTGGACTGCGCGCCACGACGTGACTTACGCCAATAAGGCGCTACGTCCCGGCTGCGAAATTTGGGCGACCGATGTGTGCGTGCCGATTTCGCGCTTGGCGGAATGCATTCTCGAAACCAAGAAAGATTTAGCGGAAAGTTTCTTGATCGCACCGCTGGTCGGCCATGTCGGCGACGGCAATTTCCATTTGGGATTCTTGATCGACCGCAATGATCCAAAGGAACTCGCGGAAGCAGAACGTCTCAACGATCGCCTAGTCATGCGCGCTCTGGCGATGGACGGCACCTGCACCGGCGAACACGGCATTGGGCTGGGCAAAAAGAAATTCTTGACTGCGGAGCATGGCGAGGCGGTGAGTGTGATGCGGCTGGTGAAGCAGGCGTTGGATCCGCTGAATATCATGAATCCCGGGAAAATTTTTTCGTAGCAACAGCTATTGTCCTAACCAACGGCGCCAGCGCTGTTGGCGCAAACATTAGCGTTGAACGTCGGATTCGCTGGTAAACTGTAACCACGCCTCCCAATTCGGATCGCTCTCGAGGCGAAACGAAACCGCGTGGGTTTTTATTTTCTCCACGAGTTGTTCGGCAAGGGCCTGGGCTTGCTCCATGTCGGCGACGTATAACAAAAATTCGCGCGCATTGTTGACGGTGACAATGGTCGCAAAAATTGCGATGCCGGGATCAATCAAATGACTCTCGATGGCCTCTTCGATTTTCTCCAGATCTTCACGATCGAGCCGCTCGGGGAACGGCCGATCATTGTGAACGTTGAACTGCACGATGAATTTTAGACTGCGGCCGAATTCGCCGCGGGTGACCAGCGCCGGCAATGCCGCGTTAAGCCGCACGGCGGCCGTCCTTCCATCGATCTGGTGTTTGCTCGTCACCCATTCTTCGGACGCCGCGTAAAAACCCGGCGCCGCGCTGGAACATTCCATCACCAGGCACAGCGCCAGCGTCGTGCTAGAACGCCACATTCGCCGCACCCTTTAGCTTCAGCAGGGCGCGAGCTTCGTCAGGTGTCGCGACTTCCAACGACAGGGCTTCGATAATCGTGCGTACGCGTTTGACTTGCGCCGCATTGGTTTCGGCAAGTTTGCCCGGGCCGTCCCACAGGGAATCTTCCAGGCCGACGCGCACATTGCCACCCATTGCCGCTGACATGGTCGCGACGGGAATCTGGTTGCGCCCGGCGCCGAGTACTGACCACACATAGTCGTCACCGAACAGCCGATCCGCCGTGCGCTTCATATGCAAAATATCTTCCGGATGGCCGCC
>JANMJR010000052.1:0-2441 GCA_031371465.1 Pseudomonadota bacterium | reverse complement strand
GAGATCAACGGTCATTTTGCTAAACATGGATCTCCTTCCTAAGGGGCATAACGTAAAGTAGCCATCCTAATAGACGGAAAGTAATAGATCAAGTTGATATATGGTTTCCACACGGTAGTCGATTAACATTTTGTATTAATCTGTTGAACATTTTTCGTCCATCGTAAATTGCCGTGACCTCTTCGCCCACTCAACCCAAGCTTCTGGACCAAGTCCGCGCCAGGATTCGCGTCAAGCATTACAGTATTCGCACGGAACAAGCCTATGTCGATTGGATTACGCGCTTCATCGTGCATTTTGATAAGCGTCATCCGCGTGACCTGGGGGCCGTCGAAGTGGAGGCGTTTTGACGCATCTCGCAGTCGAAAGGCTGGTCGCCGCATCGACGCAGAATCAAGCCAAAAGCGCAATCTTGTTTCTCTATCGCGAGGTATTGGCGCAGGAATTGCCTGGCTGGACAACGTCGAGCGGGCCAAGCAGCCGCAGCGTTTGCCGGTGGTGCTCACGCAAGCCGAGGTGCAGGCGTTACTCTCGCGATTGACGGATACCCAATGGTTGATCGCCGGCTTGCTCTACGGTACGGGCATGCGTGTGTTGGAAGTCGCGCGCCTGCGCGTGAAGGATGTCGAGTTTGCGCGCAAGGGAATTCTTGTGCGCGATGGCAAGGGCTACAAAGATCGGGTGACGATGTTGCCGCTGGTGCTGGTCAATCCGCTGCGAGAGCGTCTCAAACGGGTGAAGGCGTTGCACGACAACGAGCGGGCGGCGGGATTCGGCGCGGTGTACTTGCCCTTAGCGCTAGAGAAGAAATATCCGAATGCGGCGGCGGGGTGGATGTGGCAGTATGTTTTTCTGGCGAGCAAAGGTTCGGTCGATACGCGCTCGGGAGAGAAGCGGCGGCATCATGTGCAGCATCAGGCCATTCAGCGCGCGATTAAGCACGCGGTGCGTGAGGCGAGCTTCACCACAGCCGCAACGCCGCACACGTTGCCATTCGTTCGCGACAGCGGCTTCGGGTGTTTGCCCGAGCGCGATCGTCGCCTTGCGTTGGCGTCGCACAAACTAAATGTTTGACTAACGTGTAAGTAAATTTTTGACTTCGATCAATTGTGTAAGTAAGTTTGACTTTGCGCAATAATAATAAATTACTATTTTAACGAGTTACAAATTTCGATTGGAGAATCTTTGACTACGCGCTAAGTCAAAGATTTGCAGGAGCGAATCGAACCACGCGAGCAGGGCGGTCCCCGGGAGAAATTAGTGCATCTACGAAATGACACATGCCTTGAATGACAATTTTCGCTTCGTCACCAAAATCACGACGCGTGCGCAATCCATCGCGGAGTCAAACTTTTAAAAGTAAACGGCGTTTGGCAAACTGCTGCGGGGAATCTCACCAATCTACCGTGGTATTCGGTTTGCCGCGACGATCCGGCGGGGAAAATCGAAGAGGTTATCGTCATGTACGGAAACGGTGGAATCTCCGATGGCCAGCCCAACTACACCGTTCTCACGCCGGTGTCGCAGCAGCCGGGTTTGGTCGCAACCGATATCGGATGCCGCAACTGGACCGGTAGTCTGAATATGACGCGGACGCTGATGAGTATGGCGCCGTTAGTAACTACCGGTAGCGAAACGCTGTCGATTGCCAATATCAAGCTAGAAAATGTGATGGCCACAGCGGCGCCGACGCCGGATCCCGGCCCGGGACCTTCCTATCCGCTCGCGCCCGTTGACGAAGTGCCGGCCGGGTTCGGGTTCGTCTACAAGGCCGCCGGCGGAACGGCGACCTGGAATTACAATGACCTGACGACCGACTGTACCTGGACCGGGAGTAAGACGTTCTCAATTGCGGGGAACAGTATCGAGCACATTGTGTTTTCCAACTGGGCGCCTCCCGGATCGGCTTCGCGAGGGCTGCTTCTTCCCGGATTGCTGAATGATGGGCCTGCGAAGTTACAAGAGGTTTTATTGTTATCGGCGGAAAAGCGCTGTACCGACTCGCAAGGTAAGGTTACGACGACCACGGAGGTGCTCGGTGGCTCATCTAATGATATTGTGGTGCAGCACCTCGATACGGCGGTTCGGATCGGCAGTGGCGGTTTGACGGTGAGCGGTACCGGCGCTCAAACTAGCTCCGAATCGACCGGAACATGGTCTTTTACGGGCGCGACGAATTGACTTAGAAGCCCGCGAGTAATGGCCTGGAAGCCGCGCCAGTATTGGCCTCCAGGCCAATCCCCTGTAGTATGTGATCCATATCAACGAAACGAAAGGTCATGCCATGCAAACCACACTGTTAAAACAAATCGGCGTTTTATTCTCCGCACTCCTGCTTGCCGGAAGCGGCGTCGCGCAAAATCAACCCACCGTGGAATATTCCGCTGACTCGATTATGGAACACGACGAGGGCACGATGAAGGGTAAGGTTTACGTCGCGC
>JANMJR010000391.1:0-2757 GCA_031371465.1 Pseudomonadota bacterium | reverse complement strand
GCGGGGGTCGCTTTGCACAAAAATCCACACCGCAATAAAAACGCGACCAACGCTCCGTTTTAACACCAATAAACTCGCATCTCATCGACGCATTCGCAACGTCACAACAAAAATTCAACTACGGTGAAATATGCGGGCTAGGTTGCTTCGTCGCTGCGCTTCTCGCAATGACAAGTCGGGGACTAACATTGCCACGCGCCGCTTCTTGATTGCCTTGCGGCGATGCATGCCCTGAGAGGCCGCATCCAGGGGCTGGCCCGGGGTGGCCCAAGGCCATAAGGCCATGCGGCTCTGAAGGCAACGTCCATTTCTAAACCGACAAATAAAGCTGCTTTACTTCGGCGTTAGCTTTCAGCGCGACGATGGTGTCGTGATAAACATCGCGACCGCGATCGATGACAACCGCGCGGTCGGCGAGCGATAAACAAAAATGCAAATTCTGCTCCGCAAGAATAATCGTCGAACCCAACTCACGCAGTTTTTTGATCAACTCTGCGATCTTTTGCACCATGATCGGCGCGAGACCTTCGCTGGGTTCGTCGAGCAGCAGCACACTCGGATTGCCCATGAGCGTGCGGCCGACGGTGAGCATCTGCTGTTCGCCACCGGAGAGTTGCCCACCCATGCGATTCTTGAGTGGTTCGAGTAGCGGCAGCATGTCGTACACCTGGCGCACGTTCCAAAAATCTTCGCCATCTTTGCCGCGCTTGGCAGCGATAATTAAATTATCTTCGACTGTGTGCTCGGGAAAAATTTGCCGGTCTTCCGGCACGAAGCCCATGCCGGCGCGGGCGATCAAGTGCGCTGCGCGGCCTTGTATCGCCTGGCCCTGTAGATCGATGCGCCCGGCGCGCAACGGCAGCAGTCCGGCGATGGCTTTCATGGTCGTGCTCTTGCCCGCGCCGTTGCGGCCGAGTAGCGCGAGGGTTTCGCCTTTGTTGATCGACAACGACATGCCGAATAACACTTGGCTGGTGTCGTAAAAAACTTCCAATCCCTGGGCCGACAGAATGCTCATGCGACCTCCCCGTGGGCCACGCCAAGGTAGGCTTCGATCACTGCGGGGTTATTGCGAATTTCGTCCGGCGTACCCCGCGCTAGCAACTTGCCGTAACACAACACGTTCACGTATTGCGCAATGCGAAACACGATATCCATATCGTGTTCGATAAAAATCAACGTCAACCCACCCTTCTGCCACAATCGATAAACGGTGTCGATCATTTTGGTGCGCTCGTCCGGGCCCATGCCGGCGATCGGTTCATCGAGCAACAACACTTTCGGTTTCATCGCGAGCGCCAGGGCAATGTCCATCAACTTTTGATCGCCATGGGAAAGATTGCCGGTGACGGTTTTCGCTTTGGATGTCAGGCCGAGCAACTCCATGGTTTCGTCGGCACGTTCGCGGGTTTCCGGCATCGGAAAGCGGCGTATGAGATTCGTGGATTTCCCGGCGGGGGACATCAGCGCGGCGCGCAGCGATTCCTCGACCGTTAGCGTCTTAAATAATTTCGCCACTTGAAACGCACGGCCGATTCCTTTGGTCACAATTTCCGCACTCGACATTTGCGTAATGTCATCACCCTCGAGCAACACTTTGCCGCTATCGGGTTTGAGGGCGCCGGAGATTAAATTGAAGAACGTGGTTTTGCCTGCGCCGTTCGGACCGATGATGGCGGTCAGCGAACCTTGCGCAAAATCCATAGAGACATCTTGCGTAGCCGCGACACCGCCAAAGGATTTGTTGAGATGTTGCACGCTGAGGGAAATTGCACTCATGATGCCTCCTTGCTAAACCAGCGCGCGCTGATTTGTTGGAAGAAGTCAGCAACACCGCGCTTGAAGCCGAGCGTGAAGATCAATACCGCGATGCCCAAGGCCAAGCCGTGGTATTCGGTAAACTTGGTGATCAAGTCGTTCAATGAAAGCAACACCACCGCACCGACGATGGGACCAATAAACGTTTGTATGCCGCCGATCATGATCATAATGATGGCGTCGCCTGAGGTGGTCCAGTAAGCGAATTCGGGAAACGCGCCGGACACGAACAGCCCCATCAAGATGCCGCCGATGCCGGAAAATATTCCGGCGATGACGAATGCCTTCAAGCGCACTTGCCAGACTTCGATGCCAAGAAATTTCGCGCGGTCGGCGTTGTCGCGCACCATGCGCAACGTATAGCCGAAGGGCGTTTGCAAGATGTGGCGCATCGCCAATAAACAGGCAATCAACACGAAGCAGGCGAACCAGTACATCTGATTGTGATCGGCCAAATTAATGCCGAGAAATGGCGAGCGCGAAATCCCGCCGACCAAACCTTGATCGCCACCGGTAAGGGATTGCCAGGAAATAATGACGCTGTGGATCAACATCTGAAACGCCAGTGTGAGGAAGCTGAAATAGATTTCTTTCAGCCGCACGCAGATCGCGCCGATGATCAATGCGAGCAACGCGCAAAACGTCACACTGCCGAGAATGGCTAACGGAATCGAGGCGCCGGTGTTTTGCATGATGAGGCCAAACGCATAAGCCCCGCCACCGAAGAACATGCCTTGGCCGAACGACACCATGCCGCCGAAGCCGACCAGCAGGTTCAGCGCCGTCGCGAAGATGCCGTACGCCGCCATGCGAATAATGAAATCCAGCACCACGCGCGACGGCAAAATGAATGGCAATGCAACGAGGATCGCCAAGGCGATGAGCCCGATCAGAAGATCGCGGCGAAAGGTGTAGGCGCCCATCAGCGGCTCTCCTTAC